>CAYPTZ010000693.1:0-2563 GCA_964413395.1 uncultured archaeon
TTTTTCTTAATTTTTTGCTTGTTTTCATCCAGATCACACTCTAAGCAAGATTTTGTTATCTTGTAAATAATAAAATTTTGTAGGTGTATTTTTATTAAAAAAAAGGTAGGACTAAAGTTTTTTGATCAAAACTCACTTATGTGATATAAGCGAAGTGTTTAAATCTCCCTCAAAATTTGCATAATTATGGCAGTTTGGCCCATAATTGGTGGTATTTTTCTTCTATTCGCATCGGTGTGGTTATGGAAGCGGGTCAAATACATTCAAAATGATCTTCTTCTAACTCAAAAAATACTTAAAACCAAGGAATGCGAGCTTGAATCCAAAGACAGGCAAATAAAACAACATGACACTGCTTATGATGAATTAAAAATCGAAAAAAGCGTGGTAGAAGCGAAATATCTTAAGAAACTCAGGGTCGCGGAAGAGAAAAAGAAGAATCTTGGGAAATACCGCCAAATAAAAAAGGATACAAGATCAATTAAGCAACAAGCCGAAGATATTGTAGGTAAAGGACCAAAATGGCTCCCTCATTCTTGTCAAGAGCCAAAGAGCCATAAAATTGGGAAGCCTAAAGGTGGTAAAGGTGGAGGGCGCAAACGCCCAGAAAAGATCCATCAGACTATAGAGTTATACCCAAAAACCTGCCCCGGCTGTAATGCCACGATAGAAGAAGAGGTGCCATATTTCGTATATAATAGGATATTAACCGATCTCTTCAGGGAACGAGATGAAGTGGATGCCTATGATGTCCTTCGGATACGGAATATTCAGCAAAATATATATCGGCGGAAGTGTCCAACCTGTAAATCTTGGGTGTATCCCGATCAATGGCTCTTTAAGAATCAGCGCTTTGGCGTGGGGTTCGTAGCTCACATTATGACCAAAAGAATTCGATTGAGTATGACCTATGAAGATATCATCGGTGAAATGGAAGAAATATTTGGGTATGGATTTTCACTAAGTAGTACAACTATAACTAATTGGTTTTATCAATTTGAAGATCAAATCCAAGATATTTATGAACAACTTGAGAATCTCATAAAAAAAGAGGCTTTCGTTCACATTGATGAATCAGGTCTCCCAATGCAGGGCAAAAACTGGTGGTTGTGGGTCATATGCACAGCAAATCTCGTGCTTTATCGCCAGAGCCACACAAGAGGACACAAAGCAATTAAAGATATTATTGATTGCTTTGAGGGAACGATTGTTGCAGATTTTTTCAAGGCATATGAAAGATTTGATGGAAACGAGCAGCAGAAATGTCTTGCCCACTTACTGAGTTCGATTATCGAATTAATTGTCGGGCGTCAAAAGGAAAATGAACGGATTGAACGAAAACTCCAAAAACATAGGGCTTCTGTCCAAAGGGAAAAGCAAGATGCCTTATTATATAAAAACAGTATAAAGAAAACGCGGGGACGGAAACCTAAATCGTGCAAGTTATCCACAAAAGAGATCTATGTACTGAAAACCCGTAAAACAGAAATTTTGAAAACAATTAATCAAGCAACCGATTTTGGGGCATTTTTCCGGGCTCCGTTCCAAGATACGTGCTTTTCTTGGAAAAAACCATTAGACGAGCGAATTTCTGTCGATGATGCACAAGCCCACCTCACAGGTTTGATTGCAAGCCTTCGAGAAGATGGTGTATCAGATGAAGATTTAGAGCGTCTTCTAAAGCGATGTGAAAAGTTCTTACCGTCTCTGTTCATATATTTACAGCATGAGGGAATGCCACCCGATAATAATCTTGCGGAACGCGACTTGCGGAAATTTGCTAAGCAGCGTAGAATATCGCAAGACTTCAAGAGTATTGAAGTCACGAAACATCTAATTGAATATCTCTCTTTATACATGACCTGCCAAGTAAATGGACGGGATTTTCATGTTTTACTTCGCAATCTTCTAAGTGGTAAAGCTGTAGACCTAAGAGAGTTTTTGTTTGGTAATGCGGATTAATTAGGGTTTTTTTTGGTTATTATCTAAGAATAGCATGGTATCAGGTAATAATTTGAACCAAAAATAATTTATCATAAATATTTTAAAGAAAAAATAGGATCAAAAAACTTTAGTCCTACAAAAAAAGAAATCAAACAGAAAAATATTTAGAATTAAATTTATTCTTGAGAATGTATCCCCAATGAATTAATTTCCCTAAATTCCCATAACTAAGAAGGAGTTTATAATAGATAGATAAAGTTTAAATTTAACCAACATAATTATCAAATATTCTTCACATAAAGATTCATAATAATTTCATATTAATTATTACTATACCTACTATTTCAAAAATTTTTTGTTTATTCCCGATTATTTCTAAATAATTTCCCGATCTTTCCAAAAATAATCATAAATTCCTAAAATTTTAAAAAGAATCAATTTTGTTTGAATATTTTCTCATTATTTCAAATGTTTTATCCATAAGCCTTCATAAATAATAAGAAAAAGATCACCTTTTTGCAGAAATATTTTGAAAAATATTGACAATGAAAATTTGATTTTAAATTTTTATAAGATTGAGCGTACTTTAATAATTGTTAAATCTTAATTTAATTCAAAT
>CAYPTZ010000694.1:0-2562 GCA_964413395.1 uncultured archaeon
CAATTTTTATTACTGCAATAATATCAGTTCTCGGTTTTTTTATTCCAATATCCAAAATTACTTTATATTTCATTACTTTTATATTTCTTTGCAATTTTATATTCATCTTTTCATTCTCCTTTAATTAATTTGAATATTCCCTCGAATTTGAGCTAATTTACGCAGAATAGGGGATTTTTCTTGTGCTAAAAAGAAATTTTTATTTCCAATCATCACCAATTGATATCGTGCTCGGGTAATTCCAACATTTAATCTGTTAATAGAATTAAGAAAGCCGATACTAGTTGTTTTTACAAACGAAAGAAATACAAGATCTGCCTCATGACCTTGAAATCCATCTACCGTGCTGATTTTAATTTTAACATTATATTTTCGTAAGTAAAATTCGTTGATTTTATGAGGTAATTTATATTTCCTCGTAATTAATTCAATCAACAGATCTTCTTGATTACTATAAAATGTAAGAATAGAAACTTCCCAAAATCCTTTTTCATGGTTATTATTTCGATTAAATTGAGTCCAATTAAGAAAATTTTCTAATTCGTTTAACAGAACTTTTGCTTCATAATGATTAAGATTAGTGCGGTTCATATTACGCTCTAATACATTAATCCATAGAGATCGTTGACTATATTTTGAATAATTCCATATTCTGAGCTGATCGATAATGGGATTATTTTGTAATGCTTGATTATTATAAATGTTAATTCTCGGAAATTCTGAAATCTCTGAATGCATTCGGTGGTTATATTGCAGAATTTCATACCTCTGGTTAAAATCTGATTCATCAAACCCATTTTTAATTACTGTGTGCTTCCATTCATCATTATTTCGATCTTCATAAAAACCTTCTTTCAATAATTCTATTATTGAAGGGAAAGCAATTTTCTTCATATTGGATATTTTTCGTTCGAAATCTTTGAGTTCTGTGTATTTATCATACCAATTAGGTTTAAGCTTTTCAATATCATTGATATGTTCTTGTCGAATTAGATCATCATTAGAATATCTAAGTCCAAACTCGCGAATTAATCGCCAAGCATATTGTTTTCCAAAATTTCCTTTGGTTTGATCAAGCATAAAAGTATCTGCAATATTTTTATTCCAATAATTATAAGATGTCCGATTTTGGACAGAAAATCCTTTTCCTCGCATAAAAAAATCTGGTGGAATCCTTTCACTAATTTGTTGAACTTGGTCTGGAGTACCTATAATAATTTGATGTCCAAGTAAATCTCCAGGAGATAATTCAGATATTTCATTCAGATTCAAATATTCCAATCCAAAGGCATCAAGCTGTAATTTATATAGTTCTAATATTGAATTATTGGGTTCTGAGACAATCAAACTAAAATCAGGATATTTCCAGCAACAAAAACAATCTCGACACACTATTTGATGAATATTTGGTAAAAATCCTTCAATTGATTTACGCACTTCCATATCATCAACAAATGGAGAGAGTTGCTTAGGATCACCTACTAATACCCATTTTCTACAAAAAAGTGCTGGAACTAAGAATTCTTGAAATGTGGTTTTACTAGCTTCATCTATAATTAACATATCAAAGACCGCATTGGGTGATTCTCTTTGATCTGCTATTTCTGGATGCTGAAATATTCCTAACATAGTTCCACCGATAAGATTCGCATTATCAAGAATTAATCGTTGAATCTCTACTTCTTCTTCATCATGTGTAAGAACATTAAGATAATAATCTTGCCCAATATTTCGCGATTCACCTAATTCTCTTAATTTTTGAATTAAGCGTTCACGTTCAGTCTTTTTTCGTTCACTGAGAAGAAATTTCTTTACTTTGGGTGAAATTTTCCTATTCTTGAACCTACCAATTCGAATTGCTATTACATCATCACGTTCCATTAATTTTTCGAATACATTATCAACTGCGATATGAGTAGATGCACAGAGTAAAATACGTTGTCCTTTAATCAACGCTTGGACAATTAGTTCACAAATGGTTCTAGTTTTTCCAGATCCAGGAGGTCCTTCCAAAATAGCAAAATCGGGAGTATTTAATGCTTTATTTACAAAATTTCGTTGTGTTAAAGTTCCTGGGAAGGATAGATTATCTAAAAAATGCCATTGATCAATATTGATATTATTGGGAACAGACGGCCAACTAGAATGCTGTTTTGCTTCAAATAATCGCAGCAAGGGTCGATGAGATCTCCGAGGTTTACTTTGAAGATTAAAAATAGAATTTAATTTCGTATCTAAAAGATAAATGTTGGGACTGAGAAAAAGATGCGAAGCTTCAGGATTTGGGGTTCTTTCGAGATGAAGGACGTTAAAGAGGGGATATTTATTTATAACCCTAATTTGTTCTTCTAAATTATAATGATCTGTGGGATGATCGACAACAGATTCTGCCTTTAAAAAATCTTCAAAGATATGTTCGTCGATCTTCTGGGTTTCATCGAATAATTGAACAAAGATTCCCTCTACTGATAAAGGATTTTCCAAGGGAAAATCGGAATCTTCTCCAAAATTCATTTCATATCCATATAATTCATAATATTTAAAATTTAAATCCTTAAACAT
>CAYPTZ010000695.1:0-2561 GCA_964413395.1 uncultured archaeon
TATGACGCTGGACTGGAAATCCAGTGCGGTCCCCGCTCGTGGGTTCAAATCCCATCGGGTGCGCTCTCCATTTTCAATTTCTAACATATAATTTGATTAAATCAAACTATTAACCATCCATTTATTCCTAAATCTAAATTATGTTTATTTTATTGAATAATATCTTGTGGAATCGATTAATATTCCATTTTTTTTCAAAAATATATTGATAGAAAATATTCCTTTTTTTTATCTAGCTTAATATTTATTTCTTTAATGGTACTTCTTGGACATGTGAATTCTGATCTTCAGATATTTAGGCTAAGAAAAAAAACTATATTTAAACCATTTAGCTAAGATTTCTCTAACTTAAATTTTAGAGGATTTTTTTAGGTTAACACCACAAAGCATCTAAATATATAAAAGGTATGCTAAATAGATTTTTTTTATCTCTAAGTGAATTAGAAAGGACAGGTTGGAAAAAATGGATAATCTAAAGAAAAATAATCAACGATCTAAAAAAGAATCTGATAGAATGTTAGAAATTTTTAAAAAATTAGAAAATGGTGAAAATGTTCCTGGTCATATTTTAATTAATTTAGAACCCAATGACCAAGGAGATACGGTGAATCAACTTCAACGAGTTATTGAAGGAAATAAAAAGACTATTGAAAAAGATCCCAACAATCCCTTAGCTTGGAAATCATTAGGCTATTTATACGAGATCAATAATCAAATGAAAAATGCAACAACTTGTTATCAAAAGCAATTAGAATTGGATCCAGAAAATTGTGATGGATGGTATCATTTAGGGGTATTATATTCACACCTTAAAGAGTTTGATAAAGAAATCGATTGTTATAAAAAGATAATAGAAGTAGATTATACTTATCCCAATATTTGGTTTAATTTAGGTCTTTCATACAGTGAACATAATGAAATTGACCAGGCAGTTCAAACCTATCAATATGGATTAAAAATGGATCCAAAAAATGTAAAAATATTAATTAATCTTGGGAATCTCTATAGTGATAAACAGATGATTGAAGAGGCTATGCAGTGCTTTCAGACAGTTTTAGAATATGAACCTAATAATGTGCATGGATTGCGTAGTATTGCTTTAATTTATGTGAGAAATGATAATTATGACAAAGCCATCAGTTATTTCCAAAAAGTTATAGAATATGACCCAGCTAATATAATAGCCTTCCATGATTTAAGTCTTGCATATTCATTGAATAATATGCCTAAACAGGCAATAGAACATTCACTAAAGATATTAGAACATAATCAAAATGATGTGAAAGCGTTATTCAGGCTAGCATTTTCATATAGTAAGATCAATCAGAATGATAAAGCAATCGAAATTTATCTTAAAGCTTATGGGATTGATCCGGAATATCGGAAAATTTGGACAAATTTAAGCAATGCCTATGGGACAGTTCATGATTATGAAAAGGCCATTGCATGGAGTAAAAAAATTATCTCTGCTGATCCTAAAGATGCCAATGGATGGTTTGATTATGCATGTTGGGAAGCTGAACTCGATAATTCGAGCATCGCACTAGAATATCTACAAAAATCTATTTCCCTTGATAATTCTTTTCTAAAACTAGCAAAAGACGATAAATTCTTTGTCAATCTAAGAGATCTTGATGAATTTAAAGCATTGTTTTAAATTAAAGATGAGCTAAGCACCTCTATCGAGAGGGGCGCAATTTGTAGCCACAATTAATTCTATAGTGAATATAAAATTAACCACAATATGGATTATTACATTGATAAGATTTTGTTTAAATTATCGATATATTGTGTATAGTCAAAATAGAAATCTTGTCTTTTATCATTATTGAGATAGTCCACATCATCTAAAGTATTTTCGAATCCAAAATCAGACCAAATAATAGCATCCTTTTCTTTCGTAATTTTTGCAGTGATAGCACCACATCCAATATCACCACATTCATTACAGACATATAATGAATATCTACCTGAAATGAGTTCTGAAGGAATTCTAAGTTGCAATCGCTGTATTTCTTGTTCTCTACCTATATCCCATCCTAATATACATACTAATCTAGGTGGTTGATTTAGTAAATTATATAAAGATTTTCCATTAATTACAAAATCATAGTTTAAAGAAAAGGGTTTATTTTTTTTAGAGTTAGATTCTGTTTTAGAGTTAGATTCTGTTTTAGAGTAAGATTCTGTTTTAAAGAAGTTTATCTTGTCCATTTTATTTCTCTTTTTATTTGTAAAGTAATAATTCTTTTTTTTGATTTAAATCTTTTGAATTATATCCGCATTCTTTTTCCTTGCATGTTAGATGGAATTCTAAACCTAATTCAATTCTTCTAATTTTAGCCAATATAATTGTGGTAGATAATTAAACAATAAAATCTTTGATATTAACCATTAGTTAATTTCGTTCCCGATTTTCATTTTCGTATACAAAAAGTATTATATTCGGGTACGAACTCTTGTACCGATTGAAATTTGATTTTAGAATGATGTTGGAAAGTTTTGACACCGTCAGTAAATGTGAAAAAAAAATTGGACATAAATAGACAACATATTTTAAA
>CAYPTZ010000696.1:0-2561 GCA_964413395.1 uncultured archaeon
TGTCGATATTTGACTCTTCATGACTTAATTTCTTTTTTGCTGATGCTAATCTAATAGGGATCTGTAATTTTTCTTCCATTTTTTTTATTTCATCTTGAGTTATAGCCATGGGTAAATCGGTTTTATTTCCAATAATGATTGTTTTAGCTTTAGGAGTTACATCATCTCTAAACTTTTCCCATTCTGGTAACGCATCGAAAGTTTTTTTATTATTAACATCAAAAACAATAATCAATCCTGCAGAACCTTCACAATAAATAGTTGCAATATCTTTAAAATGTGCTTGACCTGCCATATCCCAAATTACTAAATTGAAAATATCATTTTTACCTAGTAGAGGTAATTTTTCTTTAGTATATGGTTTATCTACAAAATCAGCACCTAATGTTGTAATATATTCTTCTGAAAAAGTATCTTCAAAATATCTTAAAATTATACTTGTCTTTCCTACCCGATCATTACCAATTATGGATACTTTACATTTATATTCCATTTTTTTCCCTATATTTTTTTTTTAATTTATATCTGTTTGAGATTTTTCTTTTTTCTTAAATAACACTTTCTGGCAAAGATGCGAAAAAACCCATATACAAAGATGTTGGAATCCTGATAACTGATTCAAATTCGCATTTTCCATAAAAATACCGTATGCATATGATGGTTTTGGTGTTAAACTTGATAAATAAGTTTGAATAAATGCCTGTTCTGTAATATATAGTCCAAATGGAAGAACTGATCCTGCATTCCATTTATAAACTTCTACATTTGCATGAAAAAGCTGGTTAATTAGTGATTTCTGCTCTCTAGATTCTGGATAAACTTTCATTGCAATTTTTATAGTAAACTCTGGTTTATGAAATTTTTTTTCTAATATTAAATCTGCTAAAGCTTCTAATTCCTTTATGGATGGGGCAGAATTATCTAAAGTTAGCATGATATAGCAAAACACTTCAGCAGCATCAAAAAATTTTTTAAAACTTTTTTTTATTTTATTCTCGCCTTGAAGACTCCAAACTGAATTATTTTCCGTTGCTTTCTTAATTTTGATATTTTTTAGTAAAATTTCAAGATCTTCTGTTAATGTTATTTTATTTTGAAGCTTTAATCTTATATCTCTAAAGACTTTTTCAGGAGGTATTGCGCGATAACGTGGGGCTCTTTTAACTGGTTCTTCTTCTACTATGTTTCGTTTTACTAATCTTTTTAATGAATCATATACGCGTGCTCTATCAACTTGACTCTTTTCTGAGATTTTTGCTGGACTCGATAATCCAATCATTAATAAAGTAGTATAAATTCTTGAATCGTTTACAGTAAAAGAACCCAACTTCTGAAGATTTTTATTTATAATTTTAAATTGCTCGTCATTATCCATATCATCTGAATCGGAATCATAGTTATCAAATTCTTTATTTTCATCTTCAGAAATTTTAATCAACCCTCGTTTAAATTCTTCATAAATAAACACAATAAATAATGCGAGATTTATGATACTTTAATATTTGATTATATATGTAGTCTAAAAAAATTTTTCATTCCTATACTTTCATAAAATAGGTTTTTTTAATAATTATTCTTTAGATTGATATTATTAAAATTATACAATTTTGATTTTTAAATTATTTTAAATCTTCATCAAAGATTTGCAAGTATTCTTTTCAATGAATTATCAATTAAAAAAAAAAGGAATTAGTCGATTAATTATTTGTCGGAAATATGATCAGTTAGCTTTATAAACATATGTTTATTTAATTTTGAATGGAGATGATAAGTTTCTAAAGCGGGAAGGTAAATTAAGCAGTGGAGCCTGATTAATTGATCTACCTTCCCGTATGTATTTTATTTATGCTAATTATTTTATTTTTTTTACTATTTATAAAAAATATCTTGAAAAACAACACAAATCTTAATTTTATGATAAGTGATAAAAATTGGTCTTCAAATTATTGAAGAATCAATTATCCATTAAGATATATATAGAAGAAAATTTTTAATTTTCGAGGTCAAAAAAATGTCTGAAGGTTGGATTTGGTATGCTGGCATGTTTACATCTGGTTCTACTGCTGATATTGTTATTGCAATCATATTAGGGGTGCTTATTACAATTTTATCATTATGGTTAGCGTTTATCATAATTAAATTTAGTTATTGGATTTCTGTTGAAATAATAAAAGCTTCTTTCTTAGGGTCTGCAATAATAATCTACACTTTTATAACGTTGTTTATTCTTGCTCCTATTGCGCTACTTGCCCAAGAAAAAGAATTGTCAACTGTGATCGATAACTATATTAATGATATTAGAAACGCAATTTGCAATTTTTATCCAAAATTAGAAACAAAGATCGATGAATGGATTGCAAAATATGGAAATTCTCAAAGAAATACAAGCAATGTGGGAAATTCTATTCTTCATGGGAACTCTTCGAAATTTTATTGTTCCAATTGTGGTTTAAAATTCAGTGAGGTTATGAATAAAGCCTTATGTGTAAAAAATAGTGCATATTGTGAAAAATGTGGAAAGCATTATAATTTACATCAAGGAGTTCTTATTCCAATTTCAA
>CAYPTZ010000697.1:0-2560 GCA_964413395.1 uncultured archaeon
TTTCTTAACTAGATGATTGAGGCTTTAGGTATTATTATAGATAGACGACCCAAAGAAAAACCTCATAAAATGGAAAGCTAAACTATAGAAAAAATAGGATGTGTTGTCCTTAATTATTCCAATTATTTTATAAAATAAAAAATAGATTTTACAAAATTTAAAAATATTTTTTTGAATTCAAATATTATGTTATAATTAAAAATATTTAAGATTTTGAAATAAACAGGATAATCTATAAATGAATATAAATAATTTCAAAAAAGAAAATCTCTATGACATCTTAATAGTTGGTGGAGGCCCTGCTGGTAGTACCGCTGGATATATTTTAGCTAAAGATGGTTTTAATGTAATACTATTGGATAAAGATTATTTTCCAAGAACAAAGCTTTGCGGAGGCTTACTACCATATAAAACAATTATGCTTCTAACAAGAATATACAAAGAAAGTGAAGAATCACTGATAAAAAATAAAATATTCAACTTTATTTCAAAAGATTATGAACTTTATTTTAAGAAAAAACAGATTTTAAAGGACACCACTGAAACTCCTTTTTATCTTGTAGATAGAAGTATATATGATACTTTTCTTTTGTCGAAAGCCAAAGAGGCTGGAGTTAAAATTGTTCAAGGTGAAAAAGTAGAAAAAGTTAATGGGATATTATCTGAGGTAACTACTTCAAAAGGTAATAAATTTAGAGCAAAAATTATCATTGGTGCTGATGGTGTTTACAGTGTTATAAGAAAACATATTTTTTCTTCCCATTTAGATTTAGATAAATGGAAAACTGATTTAGCCGTAACTTTACAAATTGAGATAAAACGCACTAAAATGTTTCGTGATTTAAAAAGTATTTCAATTTACTTTAGTTTTATAAATTATGGATACTGTTGGGTTTTTCCAAACCAAGATAAGATTATAATCGGAATTGGTGGATTACAAACAAAAAATAAAAAGAAGATTATTCATTCCTTCACTAATTTCTTATCATTCCTAAAAATTAATTTAAAAGACATAAATAATATTAAAGGTTATTCAATCCCTTTTGGTAATTTTTTATTAAAGCCAGCTACTGGAAATATTATTCTTTTAGGAGATGCAGCTGGTTTTGTAGATCCTCTAATAGGAGAAGGAATTTATTATGCTCAAAGGAGTGCCGAGCTAGCATCATTAACCATTAAAAAAAATTTTAAAAAGCAGTTAAATATCCAAAATGATTACATAAAACTTATCAATGAAGATATAATTCCAGAACTTCAATATTCCTTAAAACTAAGAAATGTCTTATTTCAAAAAATTAAATTCATTCCAGTAATGATAATTAAAAATTTATTAAAAAATAAAAGTCATGCATTGCTTGAATTAATTCAGGGGAGAAGAAGTTATGCAGGTGCTGTTAAAAAATTATCCAAAAAATATAAGATCAAACTATAGAGAATATTTTGTAATTAGAGCTATAAATGCTACTTCTTTATTTTTTAAAAATACACCCTTTAAAACTATACAAATACTCGGGAATCCATTTTTAACAAGCATAATACTATTCGGACTAATTTTTGACATTAGCTTCATTAATTTTTATTTGTCAAGAAATGAATTTATAGCGAAAGAGTTTTTCTGGGGATATTTGTTTGCATTACTTTGGCTTAATATCGGACCATGGTTAATATGGAAGTATAAAAACGATTTTAATACTGGTTTTTTATTAGGTTTACGAAAAATTATTAACAAAAAAAGTGTATCTGAACAAATATTTTTAAAATACCATAAAATATTTTCAAAATATTTCTGGTATATAGTAATTATTCTTCTGCCTTTTATATGCTATATATATTTCAAATCAACCCCAGCACTTACCACTGCAGGTATTAATGGACCTAGTGATTTTCATTATTGGGCTTTTCTTGTTGCAATATGTTGGACTGTCATTTTAGGTAGCTCAGGATTTATGGGTGTTATTATTACAATTTTACTAGGATATGAAATATCTAAACATAATTTATTTATAGATCCCTTGGCGTTAGACAAATTTGGAGGATTAAAATTTGTAAATAATTTTATTTTAACAACAACTACATTTTTTGCTACTGGCTCTCTCTTCTTTCCAATTGCTTTTCAAGTTATGTCATATGAAATACAAATTGCACCTTATATCACTTTTTTCCTTATTCTTGCTGCTTTTTTTATATTAATATCTTATATATTACCTACATTGTTTTTGCATTTTAGAATTAAAACAAGAAAAATAGAAGTATTATCAAATATAAAAGAAAAATATGAAAAATTAAAAAAGGAAATTGAGAATAGTAATAACAATATTGAAGATCAACTTTTTAAATATTTTAAATTAGATTTATTAAGGAAAGAATATTTAGATTATAAAAGTTTAAATCTATTTTCATGTAATTTTCTAAATATAATTCAATTAGGTTTATCTACAGCTTTACCATTAATTATTAAACAACTACAAAATTTTCTAATAAAACCTTAATATTCCTATTCGTGATCAGGTCTCTATATTTGTATGCTATCAGGGTAAAATATTCATGTAAAAGGGACGGT
>CAYPTZ010000698.1:0-2550 GCA_964413395.1 uncultured archaeon
GTAAACCATGGATGATTTGCTTTGAAATGGGAAAAATCATAGACTAAATTCACCATTTTTACAATATTGTTTATATTTTGGGTAATGGCAGATTTCATTTGTTGGAGACGGCTTGTATTGATTGGAAATAAAGGACGATTGGTAAAATCAATCATTTCGGATAATTGTCCTGATATAGCTTGACTCACAAATCGCATCACTATCCCATGGATATGCATTCGCATGATTTTCTTGGAATCAAGACTAAATCGGGGGGGAGTGATCTTTCCTGAAACAATTTTTTCGGGGTGATGGTAAAAAAAATTATCATGAGCACCCGAATGGGAATATAGGTTAAAATTACAGAACGTGAGGACAAGCGAATGGTTCTGGTCCCTTCCTGCCCGTCCTGCCCGTTGGGCATAGGAAGAAGAACTCGGAGGGACGTTGCGTAATAAGACAAAGGGTAAATTCCCGATATCAACTCCCAGTTCCATGGTGGGAGTACACACGATCGCATTAATTGCTCCCGGTTCATGTAATTCAAACGCATCTTCAATTTGTCCCCGTTCCATTGAATCAATCGAAGCAGTATGTTCTGCAGCCACAAGCGGATGTTCCAGTACTGAGTCTTTCGTATATATTTTGTGAAAAAAATTGCCTTGTTTTTGTATCTCCGTTAATTCTGAATAACAACGGGATTGCGTACAATATTTATGTTGTTTAAAATTGTAGATGCGTTTACATTTTGGACATTCTTTGGGATTGGACGCCAGTTTATATCGCATTAAACTGGGATTTAATTGATACACCTGATAATTTACCGCTCTCCGATAAGTCGCTAACGTGTCTCCTTCAATAAAGCTATCATTAAACAGCAAATTAATGGTGAATTTATGGATTTTCCGACAAATCAATGCCCACTCTTGCTTATTCGCTTTTAGAGATTCATCTATTGATGCCATATCTGTGAGGTATTTTCGAGTACTCCGATTAATAGCAGAACCTTTGGAAAATAATTGCATACTGACGACTTGCACAGGCAGAATAAGGATTCGGAAATTAAAATCCTCTTCGTCGATGAAATAACGGTTCTTTTTTCTGAATTGGAAATAGGGACTATCGAATATGGTTTTGGAATTTAATTTTTTCACCCATTCACTCCAGAATTCATTTGTATCATTCAGATATTCATGATTGATTGCCCCTCGGGAACGAATAAAGTTCAAGAGATTTAAGGCAAGATCATAGATTTCTTCTTTGGAAAGATTTTTAATGATTGATTTTGACGTTTCATCCAGAAAATTGGCTTTGTCAGGATCTTCGGTATTTTCAAAGAAGGTATCAGGATTTTGCCAATATTCATTATTCACAAATTCTTCCAATCCTTTGTATTCAATCTCAATCAAGCCCAACTTTTCTAAATTCGGATTTAACCGGTATGTACTTAATAAATTATCCGTCAATGCTACAAATGTATAATATTGCATATACATTTCATTTAATTCCGCAGTTCTTCGTAAATTTTCTTTCCCCGATTTAACTAAGAAATCTAAGTGGGCATCGTTGAATTTATGATGCATTAATTTCCCGATATTTTTTACCGTAATTTCATTCCCCGTACGTACTGCATCTTGAATAATGGCATACATTGTATGGCGGATAATGATCTTTTGATAAAAATCGTTTAAATGGGCGCTTTGGAAAGCCGAATCTTGACGATTATCGCTAAATAACAGCATTTTTTGGAGTAAAGGGGAAAAACAATCCAGAGCACTAATAGTTAAGACATCTACGGGCGTACTACGCCCTGTATACAATGGACTATACAATTTTGACGATTCCCGAGACACATCCGAATAATCGGTTTCACAATACGGACAAATGTTAAAGTTCTCCAAATTCACCCAAACCAAAATTCTTTCGTTTTCATGCTTACATGTCTCTTCTGAACTCCGAAACGTGAGTAGATTACATTCGGGACAGTAGTACATGAGTTTAGGGACTTTTTTCACATATTCTGCGTACAATTTGGTTTTATCTCGTTTTTGAAACCAATTTTCAGGAGGTTTATATTCGGCATTCGCCCGATCGGATGGTGTTTCTTCATCTTGTCCTACTACTTTACAGATATAGGCTTTTTTTAATTGCACATCCGTATCATACAAGTTAAAAATCGGACGTACCCGATACATGGGTGAATCACTGGATACTGCCACCGTTTCAACTAAAACGGAAGAAAATTCATTCCCACAATTATTACAAAATACCAAGGGAAAAGTTAAACGTGTTTTTTCAGCTTTCTCGCATTGGGTGCAATGGGTTTCGCCTGAAAATTGGAAATGGTAAGGATTTTTTGTTAAACACGCATAGACGGGATTGCCTTTATTATAAAATTGATGGATGCGATATATAGCTAAATCTCGTAGTTCATTGTAAATTTTAAGTTTGGCTACTGAAGAGATAAGAATCAAGCCTTGAAGTTCCAGATCTGCGAGTTCTTTGGATATACCTGATTCTTGTCGAATATCTTCGTAATAGAGATTTTCCAATATTGAGAGTTTGAGGGGT
>CAYPTZ010000699.1:0-2546 GCA_964413395.1 uncultured archaeon
GTATGAAGATGATGCTGAAATTTGTTGGGGTGATCTTAGAAATTATTCTGAAATAAGTACAGCTATAAAAAATATTGATGTCGTCTTGCATATTGGTGCAATCATTCCTCCTTTGGCTGATAAATTTCCTAAATTGGCTGAAGCTGTAAATGTTGGTGGAACTGAAAATATAATAAAAGCAATTCAAAATCAAGAAAACCCTCCAAAATTATTTTACACTTCTTCAATTTCCATATATGGTGATAGAAGGGACAATCCATTAATTAAAATTAATGATCCATTAAAACCCAGTGAACATGATATATATGGATCCCAAAAACTTAAAGCTGAAGAACTAATTAGAAATTCAAAAGTTGATTGGACCATATTCAGATTGACCTATATTACATCTATCAATAAGTTACAAATGGACCCACTGATGTTTCATATGCCTTTAGATACAAAAATAGAAATATGTGATACTAAAGATGTAGGTCATGCATTAGTTAATGCTTTAGATAAGAGTAATATTTCACGAACAATATTTCAAATTGCAGGTGGAAATTCATGCCGAACAACCTATGGGGAATATTTAATTCGAATGTTTCATCTATTTGGTATAAAAGCCCATTCTATTCCTGCTCAAGCATTTTCAAAACACGATTTTCATTGTGGATTTATGGATACTCAACATTCACAAGATATACTCCATTATCAAAGAAGTTCTCTTGAAGATTATTATAAAGCCGTAAAAAAGAAATCAAAATATCAGAAAATCATTACTAGCATTTTCCATCCACTTGTAAAATCAATTGTAATTGGAAGAAGTCCAATTTATAAGAATATTCCAAAAGAAAAAAGAACAAAAATAACCATTAAAGATTTTATTCAGGATAAAAAAATTATTTATTAGCCAACATCTTTCAAAAAATCCACTTATTATTAGATAGCATTCTATACTTCAATACTAAGGAATTTTTTAAAATTTGGATAGTTCAGACATACATTTTTTTCAATTATTTCTTGCTTCATCCGAATTATTCGTTCCCGAAGTTCTAAAGCGATTGCTTCTACTTCACAATTATCACATACGTGAAATCTTTCGCCAAGATCTGAAAGATAGATTTTGGTTGAGTTTTTATTACAAAAGTCACATGTCATTATAATCAAGGAATGAATGTAACTTTGTTGCTTGAAATATCTTAGACATTGATAATTTACTAGATTAGTTTTTGTTGTGCTGTTGAAAATTAATCATTTTCCATTTTGATATTTTTCACAAAATAAATTGACAATATAAATAAACCACTAATAAGTGGAAATATTAATGCCAAAGCATTTGGATTGTTAGTATCAAATATTATGAAAATAATTCCGACTATTAAATCACCAAGAGCTGCTCCTATTGAAAGGAAAGTTAAATATATTCCAAAATAGGAACCAGATAGCTCTTCATCTTCTGAAATTTTTTTTTCACTTTCATCTGTAAAATAGCTAATTATTGCGTTAGGAAGGATATATCCTGGAATAATGCAAGCAATAGTTGTCCCAAGAATGCAAATTGCAATAATTGATTGGATGATTTTATTCATAGGGATTAAGAGAATCACTCCTATCAACAATAAAATACTGCTAATTAGCATTGATCGAGTATAACTTAACTTCAATCCATTATTTTTTATAAATTTTGACCAAATAATAAACCCTATAATTACACTAGGAATTGCAAAGAGAATAACTAAATTAAAATCATTATCTTTTAATTCTAAAACATGAGCCATAATATATTGTAAATTTTTGATAATAATTTGGAGTCCAGCATACCATAACAACGAACTTACTAAAAATTTCTTATAGCTTATATCTTGCAATGGAATATTTAATTCCTTGAAGGCATCTTTAAATTTTTTTTTTTCAGATTTTTCCTGATTTTCTTTTTTTTCAGTTGAAATTTTTTTCTTATGAAAACTTTCATCAGCTGAAAAGAAAGATATTAGTGTCAAAATGACAGAAAGTAATCCAAAAATTAAGGCTATTATAGGTATGATAGTTATTAAGGTTTGACCATCAGATGTCGTATGAAATGTCTGTTTCACGTCATTCATTCCAGACATCAATATTATTGGGGCGAAAAGTGCAACAGCTAATGCAACGGCACTAAAAATTCCTTGTAATTTCGAGACTTGAATTCTATTTTCTTTAGTTTCACATTGTTCTGGCATCATACTTAAATAAGTTGATCGAATTAAGGCATATGCTAAATAGAAAAAGAAAAGATATATCCATAGTAATACAGAAATTCCAAAATTCCAAGAATCAGGTGCACTAGCTTTAGGGGTCATCCATATGAGTGTGAATGCTATCAAATATGGGAATAATCCAATAAGTAATAATGATTTTCGTTTTCCAAATCTATCTGGTTTTTTATTATCTGCAATAACTCCACATATAGGAGATGCTATTGCATTTATAATCAAACCTCCTGCAGTTCCAATAGATACCAATAGTGGATTTAAACCAATTGTATAAACAAAATAATTAAAAATCATTGCAGTTAAGAAAGAAAA
>CAYPTZ010000700.1:0-2544 GCA_964413395.1 uncultured archaeon
TATACATTTCTCGAAGATCTTCATATAAAGGAATAGATTTTTCCCAATTTTTCTGTCCATATAAATAATTTGCATAATTGGTCAATATATATTCTGAAGTATCATATCGGTTGTGTTTCTTTGTCATTTTTAGTGCATTTTGATAATTTTCTTCTGCTTTTTCGTTTAAATTTAGGCAAGAATAACATGTGGCAAGGTTTATTGTAAGTCTAATTTTTCCATCAATATCATCAGAACTTTCAACAAATTCATACCCCTTTTCATACAGCTTAAGTGCATCTTCGTAATTTTGTTTTCGAAGGTTCACATTTCCCATATTTCCATAAATTTGAGATAAAGCTTGGATATCTCGAGTATCTTTGAATATTTCTAAAGCTTGCATGTATTTATCATTAGCTTCATCTAATTTATCCTCCATCTCATCTATAATTCCAAGATTTATTAAACAACTCCCAATTTTAAATTTTAAATCTAATTTCTCTGCAGCATTTAAAGCTTGATTTAACATATCACGACTTTTTTCCAATTTTCCTACAGATTGATATAAAAGTGATAAAGCAATTAGATTTTCAATACGAGATGGTTCGATTCCCAATTCATCAGATAATTTAATAGCATTTATTAGTAATTTTTCAGCTTCAGGATAATCACCACTTTCTTGTGCCATGCGAGCTTGTCTTTTTCGAATTTCAAGGAGTATATCTTTATCATCAACTCGTTCTGCACAAAATTCCGCTTCTTTAATTTTATCATAGGCCTTTTCTGTGTTTCCTTTACTCCAATATAATTCTGATAAGTGTAAATAGCATGATGATGCCTTAGAATCATCTCCTAAACGAAGAGATGTTATTAAGGTTTCATTTATCAATTCAAGAGTTTTATTTGTTTCTCCCCAATCTCTATAAATTAAAGCTTTTTTCAATAAGATGTTAACTCGTGCTCGTTCAAAACCATTTATTTCTGCTATCTTATAAGCTTCTCCATAATCATTCAGTGCTTCTTCTTGTTTTCCTTCAATATTATTATAGTGTCCTCTTAAGATTAAAAGTGACATGATATCTTCCTCATTATCTCTTTTTTTTTTAATATCAAATAGTTTCTGAATAATTTCTAACGCTTGTTTATTTTGTCCTGATGCTGAAAGAGCAGTTGAATAAGTTTCTAATGTTTGAAGCATTTCTTCTTCTTCACCTGCCACTTTATAATTATCATGTGCTTTTCTTAAATATTCTGCCGCTTTTTGAATATTTCCCAAACCATTTTCAAGATTCCCAAGAGTTTGAAATACCATTCCAAATCCAAATGGGTTCAATCCCATATCTTCTTTAGTTATTAACATTTTTTCTAAAAATATTTTAGCTTCTTTAATATATCCTGCATGTATTGCAATATCACTTAAAACCACTGCACAATTTAGATAATGTCTTTCTTCAGCCCATTTTTTAGTCTTATTATGAACTCCATCCATAACTTCCTTTTGACGTTTCCGCAAATCTTTAGTAGTATGCTTCATTTGTTTCAATAAAGGTTTCAAAATCTTCTTTGGAGCTATAGATGTTAATGAATCCATCCATTCTGGAAGCATTGCATATTCTATTGATGTTTGGATGCCTTTTATAGTTGAAGATGTAGATGCTGAATTAATATCAGTTGAAGGTTGGTATTCTGATACTAATTTTTTTACAACAGACAGAGGTGTTGTATCTTTTAACTGTAACCAAGTAAAACCAAGTGATTCTTTTGATCGTTCTCGAATTCCAAGATAATTCGGTTCAGCAGATAAATCTGCTCCAGAATATCCCATAATAACCCAATGTCTATAAATTCCAATCTTGTCTATTACTTGTTGAATTTTTTTATCTAAACCTTTTTTACGCTGGGATAATGTATCAATGCAAGTTTTTGGATCCGAAATAGTTCCATGTAATTTGATAAGATAACAAGGAGGGTTATTATTTTGTGATAAATCCTCTTTTTCTGTTAAAATGAAGTTTTCATAATCTGAGGGGTATATAAGTACTTTTAATGGGATTTTCAGAAATGCGAATGCTTGTTCAATTAGAGTATCAAAATTTGTTGTCATTATTATATCTAAATGACCAAATTTTGCTAAAATAGCAGTCCAAAAGTGAACCATATTCGGTGTTTTAGATTCTAATGATTTTAAAACATCATAGTAACTATCACCAAATCTTTGTGTTATCAACTCAGCTATAAATTCTGGTGGTAGTTTATTATCTGCTCCTCTTTCCTTGATTTTTTCAGCAAGTATTTCAATGCCTTCGATATATTTTCCTGCCTCATATGCCATTGCATTTAATATTGAATGGTTAATTTGCCACCAGCTAGGTAAACATGTTGGGGAAATCATTGAAACTCCTGCCCCTATAAAGAATGCTGTCTTACGATTTTTGATATTTTCTAAAAGTTCTTTTTTCAAATTCTTCAACCCTTTTTTTTTAATAAAATCTTACCTTTAATTTAGGGTTTTTTTAATAATTAAATCTATTTTACAATCTAATCAAAATTTTGATCATTATATTT
>CAYPTZ010000701.1:0-2541 GCA_964413395.1 uncultured archaeon
ACAATAAAAACTCAAAATTTTGAAGATAATGAAAAATTCATTATACAAACTGATAATGATTATCTTGAACAATGGGAGAAGATTAAGAACGAACCTTTAATTGCTTCAGATTTAGGATTAATGAAATATTCGACATTCCTTGGAGGTGCCAATACGGATTATGCAAGGGCAATTGTCGTTGATGAAGCGGGTTGCGTATATATTACAGGATATACCATTGAATCTATCCCAAAATTTCCTACGACACTTGGTGCAATAAATGAATCCCATAGTGGAAGTAGCGATGTCTTTGTTTGTAAAATTAATGCCGATGGGAGTGCTTTAGAATATTCAACTTTACTTGGGGGAACATCTAGTGATATAGGAATGGGAATTGCAGTCGATGAAGATGGTTGTGCTTATATAACTGGATTCACATCTAGTTCTGATTTCCCTACCACATTTGGGGCTATAGACCAAACTTTTAATGGAGGAGTTGATGTTTTTATGTGTAAAATTAATGCCGATGGGAGTGCTTTAGAATATTCAACCTTTTTAGGAGGAATAGATGATGATAGGGGCAATTAGTCCTTGACAATGAGGGTTGTGCCTATATTACAGGAAAGACAAGTAGTTCTGATTTTCCTACGACTTCAGGAACAATTGATGAGAGCTACAATGGGATATATGATACTTTTGTATCGAAGATTAACGCTAATGGTAGTATTTTAGAATATTCAACGTTTCTTGGAGGTGATAGTCAAGATTATGGAGAATCAATCGCTATCGATAACTATAAGTGTATATATGTTGCAGGAACAACGATGAGTCAAATTTTCCCCACCACTTCAGGTACAATTGATGAGACCTACAATGGATTAAATGATATTTTTGTATCTAAGATTTGCGCTAATGGAAGTATTTTAGAATATTCTACATTTCTAGGCGGATCAGAATCGGAATTTAATCCAATAATTTCAATAGATAGTATTGGATGTGTTTATATTGGTGGAATTACTGCCAGTACTAATTTTCCCACGACTTCAGGAACAATTGATGAGAGCCACAATGGGTTGAATGATATTTTTGTATCTAAGATTAGCGCTAATGGGACTGATTTAGAATTTTCCACTTATTTTGGAAGTTCATCAAGTGATTATTTAGGTGGTCTAACGATAGATAATTCTGGATCTGTCTATCTAACTGGCCAAACACGTACATCTGTTCCTATTAAATTTCCAACGACTCCTGGTGCTATAAATGAATCATGTAATGGAGATTGTGATGGGTTTCTCACAAAAATGCATTCAAATGGATCTGAGTTGGAATATTCAACATTTCTTGGAGGTTTAAAAACAGATTTGGGGGAAGCCATAACCGTTGATAATGATGGCGCAGTGTATCTTGCAGGATTTAGTGGTAATAGTACGAAAAATTTTCCTACGACTTCGGGCACTATTGATGAAATTCACAATGGTCTCAATGATGTTATTCTATGTAAAATTCAACTTAGTCCAGATGTATTTCCAGATGTGTCTTTTTCGACGAATCAAACTAATATCGTTGCAGGTCAATCCATAGAATTCACTTTTGAAGGCAATAAAGGTAATTTACCTTCTATTCTTCAATGGAATTTTGGAGATGGGTCTGATAATGTAACTGATGAAAATCCAATTCATCAGTTTCTAAACGCTGGAGATTATGTGGTAAATTTGACCATTACCGACTTAAATGGGGATGTTGATACTGCATCCATACAAGTATTTGTTCAGGCAGATCTTATTCCAAATGTGTCCATTTCGGCGAATCAAACTAATATTGTTGCAGGTCAATCTATAGAATTCACTTTTGTAGGTAATAATGGCAATTTGCCTTCTAATCTTCAATGGGATTTTGGAGATGGGTCTAATTATGTAACTGATGAAAGTCAAATCCATCGATTTCTAAATGCTGGAGATTATGTGGTAACATTGACCATTACCGACTTAAATGGGGATGTTGATACTGCATCCATACAAGTATTTGTTCAGGCAGATATTCTTCCTATTGCATTAATATCGGCGAATGAAACTGATATTATTGAAGGAAATGATGTCAAATTTTCTTTTACAGGTAGTTCGGGAAATATTGATACTAGATTTCAATGGGATTTTGGCGATGGGTCTGATAATGTAACTGATGAAAATCCAATTCATCAGTTTACAAAAGCTGGAACTTATACGATAACATTGACTATTACTGATTTAAATGGGGATACTGATAATATTTCAATGATTATCACAGTGCAAGAGGATGATGTAAAAAATCCTAGAGATCCTCCAAAAAATCTCGGTCTTATTATTGGATTAACAATGACCTTTATTGTTATCATAGTTGGCATTTTTATTTCAAAACTTAAAAGTAAATCATGATTATAGTTGAAAATAAAATTCGATTTTCCTTTAGTACTTAAGGTGATAAATTATACTTCAAAATATTGCCTTTTTTTTCTTTTGATAAAATACAAATAATTTCTTGAGTTCGTAAGTTATTTTTTTATTTATCTCAGATCCTAATTTTGCA
>CAYPTZ010000702.1:0-2533 GCA_964413395.1 uncultured archaeon
CTCCTTTAATTTAGATACTCTCAAAAAAATTGAAAGATGAACTTGCAAAAACATGTTTTTTTTACCTAATAAAAATTTACTTTACAAAAATCTTTCATGAAT
Organism: uncultured archaeon; assembly: GCA_964413395.1. Classification (GTDB taxonomy): domain Archaea; phylum Asgardarchaeota; class Lokiarchaeia; order Sigyniarchaeales; family Promethearchaeaceae; genus Lokiarchaeum. The sequence goes on from CAYPTZ010000702.1 coordinate 103, forward strand.
TATTTATCATTTAAAAAATTAGAAAAGTGCGTTAATCCTTAAGATAATTAGCTATAAATACTTATAGATTTAAAAAAGAGGTAAATAATCGGACTAAAAGGATATTTTGATAAGGAAAACACACCAATTCTAGATTCATGGACCATATTTTGAAAAAAAAGTAACAAAAAAAAACAATAAGTTTTTGTATTATATTATTTTAAAAATAATAGGTAAAAAGGAAGAATTGAGTCTATATTCGTTTTTTAGTTTTACCAAGTTGTTTGGAGCAATCTAGACAAAAGATATATAATGTGATTTAAATGGTTACAGGTTCCGTAAAATGGTTCAATGGCCGTAAAGGCTTTGGTTTTATTACTCCTTCTGAAGGAGAAAAAGATGTTTTTGTTCACTATTCGGCAATACAAGTAGAAGGCGATGGTTTCGCAAGTTTAAATGAAAATGACAAAGTCACTTTCGATGTTGTTGAAGGTGAAAAGGGTTTAGAAGCTCGCAACGTTGTTGTGACTGAAAAAGCACCATATCAACCACGAAGACCAAGACAAGATCGATATTAAGTTGGTCATTTTCACTTTTAAGTGAAAATTTTTTATTTTTTGATATAGTTTTCCAATTTTAATTTATCTCAGCAGATACTTTTATTCCACACTTATTTTATGAATCCCGAGATTGAAATATTGAGAATTAAAAGCTTTATCTAATATATATGTAATTCTGGAAAGTATTTCCTTAGAAAATTGAATGATTATTAAGTGATCCTTTTTTAACTTTTTAGAAATATAATATTGTACATACGAATATAAATTTTGGAGATTTTAAATATGCTAAACGAAGGAGATTTAGGTCCAGAAGGAATAGAATTGGAAGATCAGGATGGAAATTTAATAAATCTTGATGATTTGAAGGGAACAAAAATATGTCTATACACCTATCCAAAAGATTCAACTCCAGGATGTACAATAGAAGCTAAAAATTTTAGAGATTCAATTTCTAAATATAAAAAAGCAGGGATAAAAATTTTTGGAGTAAGTGCTGATTCAGTTCAATCACACAAAAAATTTGCACTAAAACATAATCTCCCCTTTACTCTTTTATCAGATCCAAAGAAAATTTTATTGAATTTATTAGGTTCTTTAGAAGGTGGAAAAATAAAGAGAAGAACATGGTTAATTGATGAAAATTGGAAGATCGAAAAATTATATGAAAAAGTTTCACCAATAAAGCATGATAAAGAAGTATGTGAATTTTATTCTTTGAAATAATTCACTTTTTTTAATATTTTTATTGTCATTATCTTCCAGTTGAATAGTTCTTATTTGATTATAAAGTAAAAAAGATTACAAGGTATTGAATAAGAATTGCAATTGAAATAAGAATATGAAAAATTTCATGATAATTTTTTGGTTTCATACGGGCAAATATAATAGCTCCAATTGTAGCGAGAATTACCGAGATTATGAATAAAATTAACCCCCATAGAGGCATATTTTGGAGTAGTTGATTAAATGAAAATATATTTAACCATCCCATTATCAAATATATTATCGAATTCATCCATCGCTTGATATTTGATTTCTTAAGTCTAAATAGGATTCCAACTCCAGCAATGATCCATTGATTAACTATGGTAAAAATTCGAGTCCATCCAGATAAAAATATATAGGAAATTGCAGTAAATGTTCCAGCTATAGCACAATAGATTGCTATTTGATCTAATTTGGTAAATTTACTATATTGATCTTCAAATTTTTTTTTTGAATGCCACAATGCGCTAGAAAAAAATACAAAAATTAAGGAAGAGCAAAATATTAGGGCAATAATATCATTTAGAATGTTATTGCTTGTTTTATATAGTAAGACGATTAAACCTATTATTGATAACCATCCACTAATAAGATGTGAGAAGACATTAAATTTTTCTTGGGGATTTTCAATTTTTACATTAGGATGATGAATAAAATGAATTTTATAAGAAATGTGAAATGTTTTCATATAGATTTTATCGACTGTATATATAATAAGATAGATATTAGAAAATTTTGATATTTCAGTTGGAATAATTATAAATTATTCTAAATTAGAAGTATTTAATCATATTTCTTCAATTAATTGTATCAATTATTCAATAATTCACATTTATACTAATAATTTTCTATTCATATTGAAAATATTCTACATAAACACTCATTTCTTAGTATAAACTTGTATTTATTCAATTAGATATTTCTAAATTATGCTAATAAATGAATTTCAATATGCTAATAATTGGCCTATATGATAAAGATTGGTCTATCTGATAATTATCGGCCCCTATGATAAGTTTTGGCCTCTGAATAGTTTAGATATGTTATAGGTATTAATATTATTAAATAATGCTTAACGCATGATATTATTGTGGACAATCTTGGACATTATATTGACATATCCACCG
>CAYPTZ010000703.1:0-2531 GCA_964413395.1 uncultured archaeon
TTAGGGGCTGCTTTGCATGCAGTATGGACAATTTATTCTCAGAAGTCAATATCTGAAGTTGCTGATCCATTTATAAAATTGGATGAAGGTAAACGAATTAAGCCAGATCCTATAATTTCCAAGAAATATGAAGAATTTAAGAAAATATATTTGGCTGTATCTAAAAGAATGCAAGGAATCCCTAGTGAAAATCCTTTTAACCTTTTTAAATCATATCAAATTGATTAGAAAAATCTGGAGATTTATCTTTTTTTAAAGTGAAATTAAGATTTTATCAAAATATTATCTTAAAATATTTCTTTCCTACGCTGTTCTAAATGTATTTCATGAAATTTTCTTTAACCATTATGATTGAATAATAATTCAATATTAATGGTTCTTGGATCTTTTTAATTTGTGTCAACAGCCAATAAATTTGAATTGTTACCTAGAACTAAAAACTTTTTTAATTCTTCTGTTGACATATTAGAAATCCAACTCATTCCACAATTTAAAATATCTTTTGATAATTTCTTCTTTTTTTCGATCATAAGGTCAATTTTCTCTTCAATTGTTCCAACGCTAATGAATTTTATGATTGTGACATCGCGTTTTTGACCAATTCGGTAAATTCGATCTGAAGCTTGATTTTCCACTGCAGGATTCCACCATCGATCATAATGAAAAGCATGATTTGCAGCTGTAAGATTTAATCCCACTCCTCCCGCTTTTAATGAAAGTATAAATATAACTGATTTTTTAGTAGATTGCTGAAATTTACGTACCATTAGGTCTCGAGTATCATAAGAAGTACTTCCATTCAAATATAAGACCTCAATTTGGAAAGTTTTTGATAAATAGGATTGAAGAAAATTCCCCATATGGGTGAATTGTGTGAAAATAACTGCTTTTTCTCCCTTATCTATTATTGTTTTTAGCATTAATGTCATTTTATTTAATTTTCCTGAACGATTTTGGAACTTTGCTTGATAAAATTGAGCTGCATTTTCATCTTCTAAATTCCAAGGATTTTTTTCATGCAAAAATTGTGAAGGATGGTTGCAGATTTGTTTTAATTTTAATAAAGTCGATAAAACGATTCCACTTCTTGATATGCCTATTGAATATTTAAGTTCTCGTTCCAAATTATTAACTATTGATTGATATAATGTTGCCTGTTCAAGAGTTAAATTCACAAACATTTTTTTTTCTTGTTTGTTAGGAAGATCGCTAATGATTTCTTTTTCACTCTTTAAACGACGTAATATAAAAGGATTAAGGATTTGTTTCAATTCTGCTAGGCAATTTTGATCATTTCTTTTTTCAATAGGAATACAATATTTCGCATGAAATGAGTGTAAAGTTCCCAAGAACCCTGGATTTAAAAAATCCATTATCGACCATAACTCTCTAAGTCTATTTTCTATCGGTGTTCCCGTTAAACATATTCTAAAATTACCTTTTAGTGATTTAATGGCTTTTGTTTGTTGTGTGTTGTAATTTTTAATATTTTGTGCTTCATCAAGAATGATATTTTCCCAAAAAACTTTAGACAATAGATGTTTATCTTTTTTAACTTGTTGATATGTAGTAATTATCATGTTGGACTTTTTAATTTTCATTAAAAATGTTTTTCCTCCAACTCGGTTTTTTCCATGATGTATATAAACTTCCAAAGATGGGGCAAATTTATCCACTTCTAACGCCCAATTGTTAACTAATGATAATGGACATACCACTAATGATGGTTTAAGGGAATTTAATAGTCCTTTTTTTCCTTGGTGCCTACATTTTTGCATCAAATTTTTGAAATTTTCTTGTTGATGAAGTAAAAAAGCTAATATTTGAATAGTTTTTCCAAGTCCCATATCGTCCGCTAAACAAACACCATATTGAAAATGTCGCATGAAAATCATCCATGATAAACCCTTTTGTTGGTATAAACGAAGGTTACCATGAAATGTCTTAGGGGTAATAATTGGAGTAATTTGCTTTGGTTGTTTGAACTGGTCAAATATTTCTTTTAATTCTTTTCCAGATTTCACATCTATTACACGAACACCTTCTTCCAATCGATTCTTCCCAATTGTAAGTTCTAAGGATTGTTTTAAAGAGATTTTGTTTCGTCTTCTTTTTTTTTTACCATTTTTATTCAATTTAATAAAATCTAAAAGATATTCTATTTCTTTTGATTCCATTTCTATCCATTTATCATTCCATTTCACCAAAGGTTCTTTTAAAGATACAAAATATAAAAATTCTTGAAGTGAAATTTCACTCTTTCCAATAGATACTTCCCAGTTATATTCTAATTGGGTATTTGCACCAAGCAAGCTAAGATTTACATCTCTTATTTCATCTTTTTTAACCTCAATTTTAATGCCCAATTGGGAATCTTGTTTTCCCCACCAATCAGGAACCAAAACTCCATAAGATTGATCTTGTAATTTAGGGATTATTTCTTTCAAAAACGTATAGGTTTGTTCAATAGAAAGATAGACTTTTACTTTATCCAAATTCCGCTCAAATTGACCAAAAGGTTGAAAAATTTT
>CAYPTZ010000704.1:0-2525 GCA_964413395.1 uncultured archaeon
TGTTCGTATTGATAAAATCAATAATTTCTTTTTTAAAACAATATATTCCTGTATTTACGACTGGAAGTGTTTCGGCACGATCATTAACTAAAGCAGAAAGATATATTTCTTCAGAAGATGGCTTTTCTAAAAACCGGATTATTTTCCCATCATCATCCAATAACATATTTCCATATTTTGTGGCCATTTCTTCAATAGATTTCATACTAATAGTTGCTTGAGCATTTTTTTTAATGTGAAAATCCATCATCGATTTCATATTGAGTGATGTTACAATGTCTGCCATTGAAATCACAACATTTTCACTGTCAATATGTTGGGAAACTAATCGTACAGCATCTGCCGTTCCTTTAGAATCATTTTTGGGGATTAATATTTCCATATTTTCCTTTTCTTGCCTTTCTTTTGGCCAAATAGATAAAATTTGCTCTCTTAGTAAATCTCCAAACTTTTTTACACATATTATTATTTTCGAAATCCCTGCATATCTGAGATGATCTATAGCATAGCTAATTAAGGGACGATTTGTAACACTTACCATCGGTTTGCAAATTTCTGCTGTGAGGGGATTTAATCTTGATCCTAATCCTCCTGCTAAGATAACTGCACACCATAATTTTGGCATTTTACTTTTTTTCCTCGATTTATATTTTTAAATATGTTATATTTTCAATTCTAAGTAATCAATAAAATTAAAAATTGTATTCATACGCTAAAAAAGTTATTCTTATGAACAAAAATTTATCGCTATTTATTATAAATTTTTATTTATAATCTGAAATTGCTTTATTGACTTAAAGGTTTATTTTAAATTATAAAATATAATTTTTAGTTTTTCACCAAATATACTTTAACAATTTCATATTTAATGCTATAATATGAATAAAAAACTAATTTTGCTAAATGAATTAAAAAATTTGTTTGGTTTTTACATTATCAATGACTGAATTAAATCCTCTGCAAAATTTATTAATTCTTCTGAATTAATGGGTTTTTTACCTTCTGCTTCCAATTCAATCACATTAGAATGAGTTGAAGGGGTAATTAAAACCCAACCTAAATCTGGTCTTACAATTTTAACTCCTACCATTGTATCTTGATAATCTATTGGATTTTCATTTATCCGTAATAATTGTCTTAAATCTTCTTTAAATCCAAATAAACGTTCTTCAGGTATTGGAATTATTTTTATCGAATGAATAGTTCGAGGAAATGTTCGAATGAGTGTCGAAAGAGGGAGATTTCGTTGTGCTAATATTTCTATAATTTTTAACGTGGTAAATGTCGCATCGCTGAATGGACCATATTGTGAAAAATAAAATTTCATAGTGTCAGAGCCTCCAAATACTGCACGTTCTTCTCTCAATACACGTGAAATATCACCAGGAAAATTATGAGATTTGGTAATAGAAAAGCCACATGTTTCCTCTGCAAAAGATTCTAATATTTTAGAAGAAGTGGCTGTCGCAATTATAGAAGAACCTTTAGATTTACGAATATTTTGATCATATTTTAAAAAAAACATCATTAATTCTTCATAAGATAATATTTTCCCGTTTTCGTCTATATAGAGTGCTCTAGATGCATCTGTATCGAAAATAACTCCCAAATCTGCCCCGGATGCTTTTACTATATTAATTACTGTTTTAATAGAATGAAGATTAGGATACATCTCAATTGCCTTATGTTCATCTTCATATGCATTAATTGCAATGACATCATTTTTTAAATTAGTTAAGATGGCAGGAGCAACAATAGCTCCTGGCCCATATGAGCAATCAACTACGATATTTAAATTCTTTTGTCTCACTAATTTTCGATCAATAAATTGGGGAATTGCTTTTTTATAAATATCTTGTGTATGAGGTATATCTGAAATGGATCCCACTTCTAAAGGTGTGGCGCGAAAAATTCGAGTATTTTTAAAATATTCATTGACACTTTCAATAGTTGATCGACTAAATTCAATACCTGATGAATCATAAAATCGAATCTGATTTTGGAGTTTTCCTGATGCAACTGATGAAAAAAAAGCACCTCCACTAGCTCCAAAGCGTCTAACACAAAATTGTAATACTGGAACGGGAGCGGAATGTAAATTCAAAACATCAACACCCGTACTCAAAACTCCTCCAATAAAAGCTCGTTTTAACATTCGATTAACATTTGAGTACTCTCGAGCGACAACTAAAATCCCTTTAGGGCCTAAATATGTTCCTAATGATGCACCGATTTTTGCTGCGATTTCTGGGGTCAGTATTTCATTCCCAGTAGCTTGAATTCGACCTCTTTCCATAATCTGTGTTAAATCCATTTCTTTTGCCATTGTTTTTTCATCCAAGATAATAATTTATATTATATTAGAAAAAATAAATTGTTTTTGTTCTGTAAAATATTTTAATAATTTTCGTTCTATGGCATAAATGATTAAAACTTTCTAGATTTGATAAAAAATTTTATTTTAAGATTCTCAGTAAACAATGAAATGATTTTTGTCGAAAATCAAGATTTAAGAGGATCCGATT
>CAYPTZ010000705.1:0-2522 GCA_964413395.1 uncultured archaeon
AACAAGCTTCAATAAAATTATCACCGGAAACAGAATTTTGGGGCCATTGTTCAAATCTGCAGGCATGGTATGAATATGGATATGATACACGTTTACTCCATTCCAATCTTGCATTTCCATTATTAAAGAAATTAAGCAATGAAGGAGACCCTAAGGCCATGAAAGCGTTTAAAGAAGAAATTGTAAAACGTTGTCAATCTGGTTATATTCCTGTTATATATTATTTAATTACCCAAAATTATACGGAGTATCTTGATAAAGATGAGCGATCTTTACTTTTTCTTAAAATTAATCCCAAATTACACCATCAATTAATAGATATTAAGGACGAATGGAAAAGTATGTCTTTTTATATTTTATTCAAATTAATTAATTGGGGAGATAATATGGCAGAAGAATTAACTGCGAAAAAAAATATACATGAACTTAATTTAGTTGAATTATATCTGACTGAAATTCCACAAGTTATTTCAAAATTATGTGCTCTTCACAAGCTCAATTTACAGGATAATAAATTAACAAACATCCCCAAAGAAATCGGAGCACTCACTTCACTCCAAATGCTCGATTTAAGTTTTAATGAAATAGCAGATATTCCAAAAGAGATCGGAGCACTCACCTCACTCCAAATTCTTGACTTACATAATAATGAAATAATGGACCTTCCAAAAGAGATTGGGACACTTACTTCCCTAGAAATGCTTGATTTACAAAATAATAAATTGACAAATCTTCCAAAAGAGATTGGCACTCTTACCTCATTACAAGCACTTAATTTAGATAATAATAATTTAATAGAATTTCTTGAATGGATAGAATCTCTCACTTCTCTTAAAAGGTTATATCTAAAAAATAATCCTTGTGTACTGCAAAAAACTACCCAAACCCAAAAAATCTTGGATAATTTACAACATAAAGGGATTATATTAATTGTGAAATAATTAGGATAGATATTCGATCCATATACTTCTATATTTATTGACTTAATTTTTACCAGACAATTTCTTTTTTTTTTCTTATTCAAAACACTAACATTCGTACACCGTCGTATTTTTTATTTTTTATTAATTAGGTCTAGAATTACACAATTTTTCAATTACAATTGAAAATCATATGAAAGAGAATTTTCATTTAATCGTCAAAAGAGAAGATCTTTATACGTTTAAACTCATAATTAGAATTATGCCAATTTTAGAATACAAGGGAATTAAACCACAAATTGATCCTTCAGCTTGGGTTTCTCCAAATGCTACTTTAATTGGAAATGTGAAGATTGGACCTAATTCGGTTGTATGGCCTGGAGCATTTCTAAGAGCAGAATACGCCCCAATATCAATAGGTCAATATACAACGATTTTTGATGGAGTTGTAATGTTTACTCGTTCTGATAAATCACCGATTGAAATTGGGAATTATAATATAATTGAAACTGGAACATGTATATTTGGTACTTTTATGGCTGATTATATCACCATTGGAGAAAATGTAATAATCAATGAAAGGTCTTCAATAGGGGAAGGGGCAGTTATAATCGCAGAATCAAGCATCGCTGTTGGGATGATCGTTGCGGAACGAGCAATTGTTAAAGGTTCTCCTGCGTCTGTTGTTAGAGAACAATCGAGAAATGATTTATTAAAACAAAAGGAAAGGGCAGAACATTATACTGAATTATTTATTCGAATGCGAGAACGTCTACCTAATCTTCAGCCATATGCTTTAACTGAAGGTGCTATTATGCGTGAATTAGTTAATGCAAAAAGAAGAGTAGAAATGTAATTACCAAGGATCCCAATCAGTTTCTTTCAATAATTGTTTTTTATTCTTTTTAGTTTCTGAAATCATTGAATTTTGACTATTTTGAATTATCTCTTGGGATTTTTCCTTTAATTTATTGAAAGGAATTTTTGGAATATTTAGGTCATTAGCATTACTATTAATCATATTTGCTGTCTTTAAATTAATAGCTTTCATTGTCTCAGCAATTGCTTCCATATCTAATCCATCAGAGTCAAGCTCATCGTCAACAGAATCATCTGACATTGGAATTTCTTCTAATTCTGATTCAAAATTAAAATTATGATTTGGAGATTCAACAAAATCTTTAAAACTCGAGAGGATTCCAAAGAAATTTTTAAATTCAGATGGTTCCATTTCAAAACAGACTTCATTCGCATCTTCATTTATCAAAGTAATTGATAATTTAATTAATCTGCCTCCACCTTCTGTAGATCTTAAGACAAATTTCCCAGAATGCTCTTTTCGTTTGATTGACCAGATGGTTTCATTGGTTTTTTCAAGTTTCATTATATTTCCCTAATTGAATGTATGATAATGCCCTTATTAATATTTCATTGATTGGTTAAATTCCAACTTTGTGAAATAATTATTTTATATATATTGCTTAATTTTTTCCCAAATTTTATTTATTAATTCTTTTTCAATTTTTGATGGAATAATCACGATATGATTTAAAATATATTCAGTTTCTCTAGAATATCTCACTTTAAATACTTGATTAGCCA
>CAYPTZ010000706.1:0-2513 GCA_964413395.1 uncultured archaeon
CTACCACGGCGCGGACTGGCTCACGCGTCCCGAGCGGCAGGCCGAGGAGAACACGGCGCTCATGCACGCGCACCTCGACCTCTCACCGGGCGACGTCGCCTGCGATCTCGGAGCAGGCAACGGCTACCACACCCTGCGTATGGCAAGGGCAACCGGATAAGCGCTTTTGCGACAAATTCCCCCAAAAATAGGGTTTAAAAGCATTACTTAGCATAAATCTGGATACCAAATTTTAAGTTTTGAATATTTTTAGGGATCTTTCTTATGCTACAACTTTCAAAAGTTAACTTAACAAGATTTTGTAAACTATTGATTTCTTCTGGAAATATTTTCAATGGATTATTCCGAATACTAATTTCTTTTAGGTTCGTTAAACCATCAAATTGTCTGGGTAATGAGGTTAAATTATTATACCATATCCACAATATTTCAAGGTTTTTTAATAAACCAATTGAATCAGGTAAAGATTTTAGTTGATTTTTATTTAAAAACAATCCTTTTAATGAATCTAATTCACTAATGGACAATGGTAGGTGGTCAATTTTTTTTCTTTGAATCGAAAGAAATGTTATTTTCCCATTTTTGGATGTATAACAGGTAGAATTACGCTTTATTGCCAAAAACTGTGGGATTTTTTCATTTATCTGAGATTCTATGTATGTTAAAACTTTTTTTTGTGAAGATAATAGTTTTTTATTTCCTCTTATTATTTTTTTAATATAATTTTCATAGGTTTGGCATTTTATTCCTTTTTTCTTCATCCATTTGATTTCTTCAATATTTTTAAGATGTTTATTATAGAGCACTAAATTGCAGTTATTATTAAATTTATTAAAATAATAATCACCATTTGTATTTATTATCTCAATTAATTCTTCTTGATAATATGGTGGTTTTCCTACAGTAAATATCTTTTTCATTCAATAATATTAATGATGATTGAACTCTTATTTCCTTCTTTTAATAATTATTTTAACGAGACAAAAAATTGTTATATATAATATTAAATATGCTTTATTTATTTATAATCAAGTAATCAATAAGGAAAAATAAAAAATTCTTATAATTTCGATTTCAATTTGGACTGATTTTATCTAAATCTGATAAATCCAATCCTGCACCCATATCTTCTGGCATTTCAGAAAGAAATTCATCGAGAACATTTTTAAGTTCATCTCCAGACCGTTTTAAGACTAATCGGATTAATCCTAAGTTAACATCCACATCTGAGATTAAACATAGTACTCCTTTACCACAAGAGGCCGCGAAAATTTTTCCACCTTCAAATTCGGATGTTACAATTTGCAATCCTCCTAATTCTAAATTCCTTCCTTGTTCTTCTGATGCGCAGAAAACAGCGCTTGCAATTGCTCCGATACCATCAACATCCATAGGGATATATGAAAATTTAGAAACATGAGCAATGGTTAATCCTGTTCTATCCACCAAAATAACTTTCTTGATACCGGATTCTGATTTGATAATTTTACTGAGTATTTCATTAAACGATTTGGTTGAAAGTGCCATCTTTTTTATCCTTTATTTATTTTGAAGAATCGAAAGGACTCTGGGAGATTTGCGTCCTAGATTACTTCTTCCTAATTAATACAATCTATGACCAACTATTTAAAATTTTGCGAATCCCTCGGCCCAATAGATTTTTCTGTTAATATTAGATAACTAAGATCTAACATCCTAAAACTTTTTTCTATGATTGACTTTTAAAAAAAAATTCAAATTTTAAGATATCGGATTTTTCCTGTGAATTTATCGAAATAATCACAAAAAACGAAATAAATTATGATATTTTTTATTTGTTGAATAAAAACTATTTCGTTCTTTTTTATTAAAATTATATCAAATATTTTGTTAAATATCAATCAAATCGAGTAAATTTTTTAATTTTTTGATTTTATGGTTAAAATTTTCTTCTCCAAGGATTGTTATCTTGTAAAATTTTAAAACACGTGGAATAAATACTAATTTTTCTTTAATCCAATGGATATCAACTAATTTTTTCAAATGATGCATGAGATTTCCCGCAGTAAGATTTAATAAAACACGTATTTCGGTAAAATTCATTTGAGGATAATTATATAAGAGAAACATTATTTTAAATCGCACTTCTTCTTTTAATATTTCTCCCATTTTAAATTCTTGAATATTTTGCACATTTTTGTCATGTTTAGGTTTATTTTTTTTAATATCTTTAGGATTTTGCTCTTTTTCAAATTCATTACTATTTTTTTGAAGGTTCTCATCTATAGTTTTGTGATTTATAGAGGACATTTATAATCTCCTTATTATGTTTTGATAATGGGTTTTTTTTTTTTTTTGGTTGAATTCTATAGAGTCCCAGTTGATATCTTTCATTATTGAATTTTCTTTTTGATTTTTAATTGAATATATAAATAAAGTGAATAGTAAAAGTACATGGGATGCATATTTTGTTTTCAAAAACCGTCAGTAAATGTGAAAAAAAAATTGGACATAAATAGACAACATATTTTAAA
>CAYPTZ010000707.1:0-2505 GCA_964413395.1 uncultured archaeon
GACGGTGGATATGTCAATATAATGTCCAAGATTGTCCACAATAATATCATGCGTAACTACCTGCAAATTAAATAATAACTATATATCTGATCTCACCCCTCTCACCCCTCTCACCCACATAAAAAAATTAGATTTATCCCATAATCAGATCACCGATCTGACTCCTCTAGCTTATTTGACCGAACTCGAGCATTTAATATTGGATGGGAATCAAATTCGATCTGTCCAATCTTTGAAATCGCTCCAGAGTTTAAAATCTCTCTCTCTGGAAAAGAATGCTCTCTCTTGTATTGAGGGTATTAATGAATTACCAAAATTAACTAAATTAAATTTAACAGGAAATTACCTTTCAGATCTTAGACGAATTCCTGTGATGCCCCATTTGGAAATATTAGACCTTGGCCACAATCAAATTTACTCTCTTCTCGATATACCGTCTTTTCCAAAATTACGAATCCTTAGAGTTTCACAAAATCTATTAAAAAATTTTGATGGAATACAAAAAATCACATCTTTAAAGACTATTCAAGCCCCAAATTGTCAAATCTCTGTCTTGCAGTCTTTGGTGGGATTTCCTGACCTTAAATTTTTGGTTATTGATAATAATCGAATAACCAATATTACTCCTCTCTCCCATCTCTATCAGTTAACCCATCTATACTTGAGTCATAATTGGATTCATGATATTTCTCCCCTTCAAGATCTCTCAAATTTGCATGAATTATTTTTAGATAGCAATAATTTAACATCATATCAATATTTAGATCCAATATTACAAAATAATCCTAATCTACACCTCAAATTCAACAATAATCACTTTAATTCTCTTCAGGGAATATCCTTTCATATTATGAATCATTATCAAATAATTAATGAACGTTTACCGCGATTAATGCAAGAAATGCCCTCCACTATGGTTCAATACCTTTTAGAATATGAGCAAATTTTGGACGAAGATAAGATTCGGTCGAGACCGTTATATGAAACTATTGATGATCCCATTTATAAAGAGGAGGAAAGAAAAAGTATTATCACGAAGATGCAATCCTTTTATGAAAAATCTTTACAATCTTTAGTCAATTCACTTTTATCTGACCAATTACTTTCTCAGAATGAATTAGATCGGATTGCATTCGAATCTCCTTTATCTATGCGAACATATTTGGAAAAAAAATTACCTCCTCAACACACTCTATTTCAACACCCCAATTGGTGCAGAAAGGTCACCACTGATAAGGGAACCGAGCTCCTGCAATAAATTATTAATGAAAAATTCGGAAAAAGGCTATTTCAAATAAGCAATTATCAATATTTTTAAAGTAAGGACTGAATTTGGTAAAATTTTTTTAATTTCATTTCTGTGTTCTATTACTCTCTCATAGAGATAAGATCTTCAATAGCCCTTAAGACTACTTTTTTCATTTTTTATTTTTCAGTAACATGATTTTTATTTATATAATAAAAAAAACAGAATAAATTTTAAGTTATATCCTACATAATATTTATTAAATAAAGGGAGCCCCTTATTGTAGTGGCCAATAATGCGCTATATTGCAAGTGCATTTGCCAAGCATAAAGGGCCCTGAACTAATAATGATTTCAATTATTAGAGAGTCCCCCTTTGACCCAGGTCCGAATCCTGGAGGGGCTACCCTTATATTTCAGAAAATGTTATCAATTGTGGATAGTAAAATGTTTGAAATCGAGATTAAGTTAAAGATTCGGAATAAGGAAGAATTAAAATCCAAGTTGCTAAAAGATTTTAAAGGTATCCATAAGATAAATCTAGTGAATTATGATTTATATTACAATAAACCTGTCGGAACGGGTGATTTCAGTCATACAGATGAAGCACTCCGAGTTCGATCGACGACTGAAATAGATATAAAAACAAGAAAAATTCTCAAGAATACCAATGATATCACTTACAAAGGACCAAAATTGGATAATATAATTAAATCTCGGGTAGAACATGTATGTAAGATCTCTGATTCCGACATAATGGATTTAATTCTCCAAGCACTAGGTTACAGAAAAGTAATTTCCATTTTAAAACAAAGAGAAGTGATTCATATTGAATTTCAAGAAAAGAAAATTGAATGTTTAATTGATAAAATTGAAAATCTTGAAGGATGGTATTTTGAAGCCGAAGTAATGGTTGAAAATCATAATGAGCTAAATGCGATCAAAGAACTCCTTCTGGAATTTATAACTGCAATCGGATATGAAAAATCCGATATTATTGTTGATTCATACTTAGACCTGATTCAGAATCGATAATTACAGTTCGCTATATTTTATAAATTAGAATTTTATTGGAGGTTCAATTCCCCCTCAGAGCCGCCAAAATTCGAATTCATATGTCAAAATCACTCTATTTATAAAGAAGTTGTTGTCTTTTATTGAAAAAAAGATTACTTATTAAAATTATCATTCCATCACAATTTTACATTATCTTAATTTTTCAAGAGTTTCCACTTGCCAGATTCTTTCTTTTGTTATAGC
>CAYPTZ010000708.1:0-1195 GCA_964413395.1 uncultured archaeon
CATCTATATCGAATAAAGCCCTTGCATCATCCAAGAATTCATCATCATAATCGAATTGTGTCTCAATATCCTCAAAATTATATTGGGCTGATTTAATTCTGTGTACGATATCATTTATTTTTTTTATACCTTGTTTGAATATTTCTTTGTAATAAATGGAGGTCTTTATTAAATACGATAATAATTTTGGATCATCATTAAAATTAGTATTATAGAATTGATTCAATTGTGGGATCTGAGAAATTGATTCTTTCAAGTTTTGGAGTTGATTCTCAAGTGTTTTTAAAGTTTTGTCGTTAATAATTGATTTATTTATTTTTTCTTCAACTGTTGGAATAATATAAAGATCTGGAAAATATGTCTTGTTAATTAAAATTGATTTCGATTCTAAGAATTTTGATTTAAACCAATTTTTTGAGAATAAATTTTTATTAAACCAAAATAGGTATTTTCCGCGATTTTTTTCTTCTGATAATCTCTTAATTATTTCATAAGATCCCCAATATTTGAATTTTATATCCTTTCTTTTATTTTTTGCATAATCCACCCATTTTTTAACATTTGAATCCCATTTATCCATGAAACTTTTCTTTTTCTCAATTTTAGGGTCTGAACGGTTGAGTGGGATGCAGATATATATTTTCTTTAATTTATTATGTTTATTAATAGCAGTTTTAACAGATTTACTAATCTGTGTCCATTGAGAATCTGAAGGAGGATGCATTAAAAAAAATTTTGCTTGCCAACCCCATAATTCATCATTTTCTAATTTCCAATAGCATTCAATTCCTGCGTCAGTATCACCTTTTCTAACAAATTCCGAATTTAAAGGTATTTCTTCTTCATTTGCTAGCTGAGTACATAATTCTTCAAATGAATTTCGTTGAGAACCATTCCAAGGTCTTAAAGCAAGCCAATCTATTTCCAATATAATGCACTTTTCTTTTTTATATGTATGTATTTCTTAAATTTATAATATATAGTTTTTTAAATTTTTGTTGTGAAAATTTTAATTAACGCAAAAACTAAACCAAATTTAATTTTTAAGTGTTTTTACCTTTTTAACAAGTTTTTTCATCATTAACTGGATTTCCTGTATTTTCTTCTCATGCTCTAAAAAAGTGACCATTGAAAAAATTTCATTAATGAGTAATTTCTGGCTCATTCTCCCTGCTTTTCAATATTATCGGATATA
>CAYPTZ010000708.1:1205-1902 GCA_964413395.1 uncultured archaeon
TTACAAATTTGAGCAAAATAAGGGCAATTTTCGGGAATAAAATTTGTTGGTTATACTAAATCTGTTTTCGGTTATTTTCGATAATATTGATCTGGGTTGGTCCAACTTATTCAGAATAATTTTTCGATGTTTGTTTTGACATAAGAGATTTTTTCTTTGACCCCAAAAAGACTAAAATTTATAAAAATTTTTCTCGGTTTTAATAGGATTTTTTGGATTTTTAGAATATGATAGATATTAAGAAAAAGTAGATAAAATTGAGTTATAGCTACAAATATCGCACCTCCAGACAGAGATGCATTTTTTATATATATCAAATAACTACTCGAAGATAGAGACTTATTTCTATAATATTATTTAAAA
This sequence comes from uncultured archaeon, assembly GCA_964413395.1. Lineage (GTDB taxonomy): Archaea > Asgardarchaeota > Lokiarchaeia > Sigyniarchaeales > Promethearchaeaceae > Lokiarchaeum. The sequence continues at coordinate 1,569 of CAYPTZ010000708.1, forward strand.
TACATTACAATATTAGATGATAGTAATAAGAAAAAATGTTCATCCTATCGTATAGAGTCATGTCTCACATTATTTATTAAATGTAAGATAAATAAGAGTGAAATTTCAAAATAATAGAAAATTAATGAGATTATAATTGATGAAAAAAAAAATTAAAGTATTTTTTAAATATTATTTATTCTAAAAATCTAAGATGAGAGCTTAATTTTTATTTCTTTTACAAATTTCTTATCATTAAAAGCAGTATCTCTTTTTATTTCTTTACTAAAAAAAATTAATAATTTGGCATCTCCCTCATAAATTTTTAATCTTTGAAGAGTGATGGAAATGGTGA
>CAYPTZ010000708.1:1912-2503 GCA_964413395.1 uncultured archaeon
AGGATTTCCAAGGATTATATTCTTTTACATCCTTTAAATTATCAATTTTAATATTCACCTCAATATCTTTCAATATTGAGAAAAAGAAAAAACCAGATTTAATTTTTAGTCCAACATCACAGAAATAGAAAATATTTGTTGGAGCATTCTTAGTAATTGATAATTCTCTTAAAGGAACTTGATTTCTAATATATGTTTCTTTTTCACTAAAATAAATTTCAGTATTATAGAATTTAAAATAAAAACTAATAAATATTATAGCCAAGAATAAAGCATACAAAGATAATGTCCAAATTAAAAAACTCCAAGATTTGTTATTAATTATCTCGTATAGGTCGTACGCTGTAGTCAATAAAAAAAAACTCCCTAAAAATTTGAGTATACTCCAATAATCCGTTTTTTTTTGAATTTCCGTAAAGAAATTAATGATTAACACTTCCAAATAATTCAATCTTGTTTAAATATTGACAAATATCACCATTTGACATCCTAGGTGAAAATTGCATGAAATAATTTGAAAATCGAATGGGAAATGATTTTTTATTCAATTTAATTCCAATTTTACTGATGTTAATTGGACATGAAAGATAT
>CAYPTZ010000709.1:0-2500 GCA_964413395.1 uncultured archaeon
AATTAAAATTGGAGGGATGAAAACAGTGGCAATCGCTCCAGAAACAGGTTCAGATCGATTAAGATTATTAATGAATAAAAAAATTACTAATAGCCAAATAATAGAAGGGTGTAAATTATTATTGGATACTGGAATTCCAAATATAAAGCTATATTTACTATATGGCTTACCTCATGAAAACATCGAAGATATTAAAGCGATTCCACAACTAGTTAAAGAAATAGCTTCATTAGGCTATGGGAAAAATGCCGTGAAATTAAGTATTAATCCGTTTATTCCTAAAGCACATACTCCATTCCAATTCAATTTTGAACATTATTTAGAACCAAAAATGGAGTTACTAAAAAAAAGATACCAACAAATTACCAAGTCACTAATAGGAAATAAACAAGTAAAAATTGAGACTTTATCATTAGAAGAAGCATATATTCAAACAATTTTGGCATTAGGGGATTCTAATTTCACCGATTTTATTATTAATGCTTATGAAAATACTATGAGTATAAAAAAATGGTATAAAAATATAACAAGTGAAAAAGAAATATGGAAATCAAAAATATTCGATTATTTATCTATTCTCCAAATAAGCAAATTTGAAGAAGCCCCATGGAATTTTATTGATCACAAAATTAATTCCAATTTCTTAAAGAAATTATATTCTAATGAAAATTTAAGTTAAAAATCGTTTTCAAACTCAATTAGTCTTGAAAAAGTTCTCTTCTTAATTTTAATGGTCGGTTTTTTATAGCACAGGTTTCGTGTTCATCACAGCATACAGGAATATAGCTCCAAACTCGAAATTGGTCGAAAGGAACTAATATATATTGTAAGGATTGAGTCAATGGACATTTAGTTGCTAATTCTCTTATTGGTCCATCGCATAACATTTCTTTATGGGATTTTTTTTGAGTAAATATACATAATCCATCGGTTGGATAAAATCCAAATAAAAATTGCACTCTTGGGATGTATTTTGATTTCTCTGCGGAACTATATACTTTTCTTTCAAAGACAACTTCTACTCTCCCGGCATCGAAAGAAAATTTCATTGCTTTATACATATCGTTTTGTTGGTCTTCTGGAGTAACGCGTTTTATTTTAATAAAATCACGCTTCAATGCCTCGTCTATCATAGTTTCCAAATATTTCGGGATACTTTCATATTCGGAAATTAGATTGGGCAATGTAAAATTCAACTCCATTTTTTTCACCTAAAACACCTTATAACAAAGATAATACCTTATGATTTTCTAACGTTTGTCACTTTTAAAGTCATTACTTTATAATTATTTGTAGTACTTTTTCCATTTATTTAAAAAAATCAATTATTTATAAATAAAACTGAGTCTGAATATTTAAATGTATTGCAATATCGACTAAATCTTCAGGATCATTTCTCATTAAAAATATTGTTATACTTTTTGTAATACATTTTTAACAATTTTATCTTAATCTAAAATCCTTAAAATATAGCATATTTCTCTGTTAATAATTTTTACTAGAATGATTTAATAATCTCCACACAAATAATGAACTTGAATATGGTATCAATTAGGTAAAGAAAATGAAAAGAATATCAAAAAGATATTTACATCTATCAATTAAGATTATTATCGCTTATTTTATTATCTCCTTTTCCTTAATAAGTCCCGTTTCTGCTTGGAAAAATGGATCTTATGCTAATGATGCGATTAATTATGATTACGAGGAAAATTATGGGACTCATGATTGGATTGCGGAATATGCTTTAGAAGCACTGCTTGATTTAAACTCTTCAGGATGGCAATGGTTAGAAAATCGAAAAAATATTTTTTTCTTAGGAACTGAAGCACCTGATAATGCTGGAATTGATATTGAGTTAGATGGTACAAATATTAAAGGTTTTGGTGATACTGTTCACCATCATATATATTTTAATGAAGATGGTTCAGTTAAAAATAATGAAGATGATTCTGCAATAAGAGCAAAATGGTGCGGAGATTGGGCTGATGTAGCTGTTTCTGATAAAGAATATGATAAAGCCGCATATTATTTAGGTGCAATGACCCATTATATTGCCGATATGGGAATGTATGCTCATGTTGCTCCAAATTATGTCCTTCCTTATAATATCAATTTTGATGAATATCACACAGCAATTGAAGGCTATGTTAATATAAGATCGAATGAATATGATGATAAAGCAGAATTCTTTAATATTACATCGATTAGTATTAATTCAATAAAACCATACAATGCTGCTATTCAAGTATCTTGGGATACCTATTACGATCCTACTACAACAGAAGGTACTAAACATGATGCAGTATGGTTGCATAATAATTATTTTTCGCCTTGGGCTTTAACACTTTCTGCTCGAAATGCAGAGACAAATGTTACTAAAACTACATACTATAATCGATTTGAAGATTGTTTAGAAAATTCCATTTCTGGTGTTGCATCAGCAATGAATTATGTATGTGGTTCTGGTATTACTCTTGGTGATAGTTTGGAACCAGAA
>CAYPTZ010000710.1:0-2498 GCA_964413395.1 uncultured archaeon
GCATCAGTTCATGCATCATTAGGAAATATACCTGAAGAAGCAGCAATAGAAATTAATAGTAAAGCAGATCATCAATATGTAAAAATTGAAAGAGTTCAAGAAATTGAAGATGACATTCATCACGATCTAATGGCCATGGTGAGAGGTTTAGCCGAACAATGTAAAGGGGATGCTGGAGATTATATACATCTTGGTGCTACTTCATATGATATTGAAGATACTGCTACTGCAATTCAACTTACCTTAGCATTACAAGTACTCGAACAGACATTAATTAGAGTTCTAAAAGCTTTAATAATGCAAGCAGAAAAAAATAAAACTAAAGTATGTGTTGGTCGAACCCACGGTCAACAAGCATTACCTACTACATATGGTATGAGATTTGCTATTTGGGCAAGTGAAATCTCTAGACATTTAGATAGAATTAAACAAATAAAACCAAGGGTTGCAGTCGGAAAAATGTCTGGAGCTGTTGGAACAATGGCTTCATTTGGTGATCAAGGCATTGATATTCAAGAAAATGTGATGAAAATTTTATCTGAAGAATATAACATTCCTCTAACCCCAGTATTAATCGCAAATCAAGTTGTTCAACGTGATAGACATGCTGAAGTTCTTAATTTAACTGCATTAATAGGTGGTACTATTGATAAAATAGCTCGTGAGATGCGAATTCTACAAAGAACTGAAATTGGTGAGATGTTTGAACCTTTTACTAAGAATCAAGTAGGGAGTTCTACCATGCCCCATAAACGTAATCCTCATAAAGCAGAACGTCTATGCTCAATAGCAAGAGTTTTAAAATCAAATATAATCATAGGAATTGATAATATTGGATTAGAAGATGAAAGGGATTTAACTAATTCTGCTAATGAGAGAATAATTTTTGCTGAGAATTTTATTTTATTAGATTATATGTTAACTCAATTATCGCAAATTTTAGAGGGACAAGAATTCAACGACCTTTCAATTAAACGAAATTTAGATTTTACTCATGGTGCATTCCTTGCTGAAAAAATTATGGTTGAATTAGTGAGTAAAGGTATTGGCAGACAAGAGGGCCATGAAATATTAAGATTATCTGCAATAGCTGCCCGTAAGGATAATATTCCAATGAAATCAATATTATTACAAACAGAAAAAATCGCAAAAAATTTTACAGAAGATGAACTAGATCAAATGCTAAAACCTGAAAATTATATTGGAAAAGCAATTCCTCAGATCGAAAATGTAATCAAAACATTGAAATCTCATAATAATTTGTAATTTTTTAAAATACTATAATAATTTCAAAGGATTAATAAAAATGCACAACAAAAGGACTGTTTCATATGAAGATCTTGGCGTATCATCGCAAAAGGAAGATGTTCATAATGCTTTAGGAAATATTGATCAGGGACTTTTCCCAAATGCTTTTTGCAAAATAATTCCAGATATTGCTAATGATCCTGCTTATTGTTCCTTAGTACATGCTGATGGTGCAGGAACAAAATCAATTCTTGCCTATATGATGTATAAAGAGACAAATGATTTGAAGTATTTTAAAGGAATTGTCCAAGATAGTATTGTAATGAATGTGGATGATGTTTTATGTGTAGGTGCAAATTCTCAATTTCTATTATCAAATACCATTGGTCGAAATAAAAAATTAATCTCTGGAGATATGATTTCTACAATAATTCAGCATTATGAAAATTATATCAAAGAATTACAAAAAATGAATTTACCTATTAATACATGTGGAGGAGAAACTGCTGATGTGGGTGATGTTGTTAGAACCCTTATAGTAGATAGTACTTTAGTTGCTCGAATGAAACGAAAAGATGTAATTGATCCTATCAATATTGAAAATAATGATGTTATTGTTGGATTAAGTAGTTATGGGAGTTCATCATATGAGAATATGGAATACAATAGTGGTATTGGAAGTAATGGTCTTACATTAGCACGTCATGGTGTATTACATCATGAATATTATGCAAAATATCCTGAATGTTTTAATCCTCAAATTAATAAAGATATAATATTTTTTGGAAATTATTCATTATTAGATAAAGTTCCTAACACTCCATTAAGTGTAGGCGAAGCCTTATTATCTCCTACTAGAACTTATACTCCAATTCTGTTAGATTTATTCAAGGAAGAACATAAACTAATCCATGCAATTTTTCATAATACAGGTGGAGGACAGACAAAATGTCTAAAATTTGGGGAAAAAAATCACTATATTAAAGATAATTTATTTGAAGTACCTCCTATCTTTAAATTAATTCAAGATTCATCACAAACATCTTGGAAAGAAATGTATAGTGTTTTTAATATGGGACATCGAATGGAAATAATTTGTCCTGAATCTTATGCAAAAGATAAAATAATCCCTATTGCAAATAAATATAATGTAGGGGCAAAAATCATTGGTAAAGTTGAAAAAATTAATACAACGAGGGCAAATCAATTAACAATATCTGATTCTCACGTTAATATTACTTACTAAAAAA
>CAYPTZ010000711.1:0-2496 GCA_964413395.1 uncultured archaeon
AAATTCCTTCTTGGAAAAATTGCAAAAATTTTTTATAAGTAATACTATATGCCCACTTTAATCAAATGTTTATTTAACTAAAAGAATAGTAGATAAACAGCAAAATTTATTATTTTTTATAAACAAAATCTCATTTTATTAATTTTTTCCGATTTTTTTAATAATTTTTTTTTTTTAGAAAATGGAAAAGCTCTAAAAAATTTATTAAAAATTAAAAAAAAGCCTTAGAAAAAATACAATTGTTGCTGCATTAACATCAACTAAAAAAGGTAAATTGATGTCTAAAATATTTATAAACACTTACTAATTCTAATATTAAAATGGAGTTTTCTGAGAATATATGTTCTATAATTGAGAGAAGAAAATCAAGTCGAACATATAAAATGAAAGAAATCGATGAAGATATTTTAAAAAAAATAAAATTAATAATTGATTTAGATTATGCCAGTCCATTTAATTCTGAATACTCAATTAAAATGATATCAACATTAGAATTAAATAATTTAAATGACCAAAAACTCGGTTCTTATGGAATCATAAAAGGAGCCCATCAATTTTTAATTGGAATTGCAAAAAAGCAAACTAAATTCTCATTTGAAAATTTTGGATATGTGTTTGAGAATGTTATTTTAAAATTAACAGAAATTGGCCTTGGAACTTGCTGGATAGGAGGGGCCAAATTACGAGAAAAATTTGCACAATATCTGCCATTAGATAACGGTGAATATATTCCTGCTATTTCTCCTGTTGGATATGCCCAAGAAGCAAGAATTTCTGAAAAATTAATTAGAATGATTATTGGGGCAAAAAAGAGAAAATCTTGGAATAAATTATTTTTTGAAGGAAATTTCAACACTTTTTTAGATAAAAATAAATCTGGAAATTATACTCTTCCATTGGAAATGGTTCGTTTAGCACCTTCTGCTGTGAATTGGCAACCATGGAGAGTTTTAAAAGAAATAGGGAAAAATATTTACCATTTTTATGTCATACAGACATCGGATAATATCGGAAGAAGTTATAATAATATGCGTTTATTAGATATTGGGATAGCGATATGTCATTTTAATTTATCTGTTCAATCTTTAAAGCTTACTGGAAAATGGAAATTTATGGCTACGAGTCTTGAGTTTGGGAAGGATTTAGTCTATAAAATAAGTTGGATAGATTCAAATGAGGTATAATTTTTTTTTATTGTAATAAATTCTGAAAGAATTCTATTATTTCTAACAAATAATTCATAAATATCAGTAAATTAATGAATTAATATTGTTGAAAAGGAAATAATAAAGAAAAGAAGGGAGTTTCTCAGTTTAAGGTTTCGCAATATTCGAGATATCACTACTATCCTTAACGCATCTGGCCTTAACTTCAGTGTTCGGGATGGGTACTGGTGTTTTTCCAGACCTATGACCGAGAAACAATTTAATAAATTCTTTATATTTAATAAAGATATCGAATTTAACGAGATATCTAATAAATGTTATGATCTAGATTTGTAGAAATATAATTTCCTAAAATTCTTAAAAATAATTAATAATCCATTTTTCAAGTAAAGAAGTTTACATTCGTAAAGAATAGGGAATCAAAGATCTTCTCATTATTTTACTATAGGAATATAAAACCGAGCGCATACTTTTTACAAGACCGAGAATTAATTCACCTTTTATGCTAGTATAGTAAAATTTTATTAATACCATATCAGTTTTTAGGTTTTTTTCTTTCAATGATGTTTTCACTGCAGATTTGATTGAATTGATCGATTCTTCTCTTTCTTTCTCATCAATCAAATCAATTTTATGTAGAAATATGTTAAATTGGGCCTTTGGGGCATTTTTATTTTTTGAAATTAACGCTTTTTCAATTTGATCTAAAACTTCTTTTTTATCCTCTTCAAATTTATCTGTGTCAACAACAAAAATTATTGAATCTGATTCACGAAAAGCATATTCTGCATCATAATTAACCCATCGTTCAAATTCCTGTCCTGATGAATCAGCTATCCCTACCGTAACATCTAACCAATTATAAGTATAATTTTCTAATCCTCTTGTTGGTTCAGGAGGTGTTTCTATTAGGGTTTGTGGTTTAATGTCCTCAAAAAATGAACAACGAATTGATGTTTTTCCTGCCGCTGGAGGGCCAATAAATAGAATTCTTCTTTGAGATTCATCATCACTCAATGAAGTTAAAATTTTTTTAAGGAAAGCATCTATGGTTTCATTATAATCCTTTAAGTTATTTATTAAATGTTTAACTTCCTTCGAAATTTCAATTGAGGTCATATCAGACAATGTTGGCACCTGAAGATATCTATTAACAAATACTATGTTGGAGATGCTTAATAATTTAACTTTCTTTCCATAATTTATATTACATTTAAAAAAAAGAACAATATATTTGGTTTATTAATAATTATTCAAATATAATTGTCTTGTTTTCAAAAATGAACACCCTATCCTCAAATACATATTTTAAAGCTTTTGACAGGGTAAG
>CAYPTZ010000712.1:0-2489 GCA_964413395.1 uncultured archaeon
CTAAAAATGATATATGCCTACCGAAAATACAAAATATGTAGATTATTTAAAAAATCTTCATTTCTAAAATAATCTACATATTTTGTATTTTCGGTAGGCATATATCATTTTTAGTGGATCTATTATAAATATGTATAAGTTTTTCAAAATTTTAAAAAAATAAATATAAAAATTAGCTTGAAGGCTTGAGATTATAATTTTTTCATAGATTTTTAAGATAATCTTGAGAAACTATAAAATTCCTATTCTTTTTGGGTTGATTATATATAATTATGGAAATATCATATAATATTGTTGTAATCATAGTTTTAGGGGATAACTCACTTTAAATGGAATGAAATTTTAAAATAAATTTAGACCACTTTTTTTTAGCCTAATACCCATAAAAATGAACTAGTAATAAAAAAAAAAATAAGCCATTTTTTCTGTATCATTGATATAATGCCCGTGAACTAAGAAAAAGTGAAATTATGTTCCTAGTTGTTTTATAAGGGTGATAATTTTAAGTTATGATTACTGTTTGGTTTGGTTTTAGAATAAAAAAAACTTCTTTCCTTTATAAAATTTGTTTATGAAATTTTTATTTAATCGCAGATATCAAACCAAATGTGATCATGCTATTAAAATTTACAAAGTAGTTGCGATAGATATCAGTGATAATCCAAGTGTTGCCTCTACTGAAGTGAGCGCAAAAACCTTGAAAATTATTGCACAAATTCGAGCTCAATATTATTGTGGAGGGACGGATTCATCTGCTGTTGATCTTCGTCCTCGGATTCAACTTGTAAATGATGGCCCAATGAATGTAATCTTAACTGATATTTCAGTACGATATTGGTTTACATCAGAACCTGGCCTTGCTACCTTATCAAATACCATCGATTATGCTGCTGTAGGAAATTCTGCTGTTACTTCAAATTTTGCAAATGGTGGTGATTTCCAATATTTGGAGCTAGGTTTTACTTCATCAGCTAATGCTCCTACTTGGTTAGGTGGAGATGGTACTGCTAACAGTTTTCCAATCGATGCTAAAACTGGCGATATTCATTCAAGAATTCTAACTTCTTCATCAACAATCTTCAATCAAGTTAATGATTATTCTTTTGATTCATCCATAACATCTTATTCAGATAATTCAAAAGTTACAGTCTATTATAAAAAAAGGGGTTTCTTAACGATGTATGAATATTCGCGACATTGATAAAAACTAGTATAAATGCAATTATCTTTATTGAACGTTTTTTTTACATTTTTTAAACTCCAAAGTACTTATTGCTTGTATAAAGAACTAAATTTATAATTAGTTCAAGTTATTTGAATAGGGTTATAAAGCGATTTTTAAAATTCTTAAATTCCACACTTTACCAACTGAACTCTTGATTAATAAATATAGATGTAATTCAAACATTTAAGAGAGAAGAACAAAAAAGAAAAAAAAATCTTATACAGTTTATAATATTATTTAATTTCCAAATGGCTCCAAGCAACATTAGCCACATAGTGAATTACATAATACCCATCAACTTTTGGAGGCAAATCCCCGCGACCAACCCATTTATTGGTGAAATCTACACCGTTAATGGTTAAACTTTGTAAATTCCAACAGTTTAAAAAGTTTGGAATTTCAGCAATCTTCCAACTATATTCTCCAGCCCCATCATGGTTAAATGGTGCGGTGATTATATCAACAGTGGAACCAGTCTCAGTTGTTGCACTTGCTTGACTAGAAGAATCACTTGGATTATCACTGGTATCAATAGCAATCACCTTGTAGTAATATGTCGTAGCAGAAGTCAAACCACTGTCGGCATAATCATTTACTGTAACAGTTACTACTAATGTACTAATACTTGGGGTAAATCCAGAAGAGGTGCTTCGGTAGACTTTATATTCCTTGAGATCAGATTCGGAATTATCAGCCCAATTTACATTAATGGTTGTAGTTCCAGTACTGATTGCAATCAATCCTGTAGGTACAGCAGGTGGAATTATATCTGTAATTTCTGGAGTAACAACTACGCCTACACTATTTGATGTAGAAAGACCTTCGTCATCGACAGCAGTGATGGTGTATGTATGAGTTCCTTCGGTTAAACTACTAACATCTTTACTTATCACATCATCGCTTGCCCAAGCAACAGGTGTTGAAGTTCCACTAGGACAGGTTATAGTATAGGTAGCAGGATTACTGTCAGTTAATGTCCAACTAATGGTATAGCTTGTAGCATCTCCTTCTTGATAAGTTATATCACTAGGTGCCGATACAGTTGGAGCAATATTTATGCCCGTTACTGGAGGTTCAGAACCCCATACTAGATCATCTTTATAATTATTACACTATGATTCTAATAATCAGCATCTACTCCTTATGGTTATTTTCGTCAGAATCTTTACTACGTTAATTTTTCCAACCACTTTCTGGTTCCTCTAAAATAATTTGAAGATAATTAAAATATGTGGGATCTTCATTGTTCACAATATTCGCTCCT
>CAYPTZ010000713.1:0-2489 GCA_964413395.1 uncultured archaeon
TTTTTTTTAACTAGCATTCATGAAATACTCTCATTTTAAAAGAGGAGATTCTGGAGATCCACTTTTAGAAAAGAATCAGAAGTTTATTCAGACATCTATATAAAATGTCTCTGATTGGGATTCAAATAGGCACTAAGAAGGATGAATACAGATATTCCATTATTTCATTGTATCTCACGATCTTTGTTCTTTCAAATTGAGAAATTCTAGAATTTTTTTCAATTTCCGAATGAAATCTAACCTTTAAAACAGTTAAAAGATTGCTTATTTTTTTCTAAAATTCTCATTTGTTTCCATCTAATGTTGAAGAATCTTTTAAGCGTTTACATTTTCAAATCATTTTCTACACTCTATATACAACCCATCTTCCAAAAATCAAGCTTCAAAATGTAGCAGAACCAAGGATAAAAAAATAAAAAAAAGAGGGATTTTTAATCAAACAATTGAAAATAAAAATTTTTCAATAATCCTCAATTTTTCTTTACTTAGAAATTAAATGATATTAAAAGTAAAACCATGGACTCAATCCATATTAATCACTGTAGAAGATCCAAAAACAAAATTTTCAGTGAGTATTACTCCATTTGGTGGAACAATTGTGGATGTTATTGTTCCTGATAAAAATGGAAAACCTTTATCCATAACATATGGTCAAAATACATTTAAAGAATATATTAAAAGCACAGGCGTGTTAGGAGCATCAATTGGAAGAATAGTGAACAGGATAGCTCATTCAAAATTTATATTAGATGGAAAAAGCTATAAACTCAAAAAAAACATGGCTGGAGGACATTGTATTCATGGTGGAAAAAAGGGATTCTCCCATCGACATTGGGATGTTTTAAATATCATTAATAACGAAGAGACAAATGAAGTAAAGATTTTCTTACAATATATTAGCCCAGATAAGGAAGAAGGATTTCCTGGAACACTTACTACTCAATTAATCTATTCAATATCTCCAATGAAAATCAATTGGGAATTTAAATCAACTACAGATAAAACAACAATTGTGAATCTTACTAATCATACATATTGGAATTTAGATGGTGTAAATTCACTTATTGATAATCAAATCTTAACAGTATATTCCGATAAATTTAGTGAAACGGATTCATTTGGTTTACCAACTGGAAAAATTAGCGATGTTGTTGAAGAAAATATCAACCTAAATAATGGGTTAAAATTTAAAACTGCATTTGACACTTTTGGGGATGTAGACCATAACTTTTTCTTGAAAAACTTTGAAAATAAAAGTAGTGAAGAAGATTTGATAGCTGTTGGAGAAGTATATTCTCCATTAACAAATATCCGGATGAAAATAAAAACAACAGAACCATGTGTTCAAGTTTATACTGGAAATTCAATGAAGTATATCAAATCAAAAGGAGTTCAATGTTTTACACATGGAGCAATTTGTTTAGAAACACAAAAAGTTCCTAATGCGATAAACATGCCAGAAAATGCAGATTCTGTTATTTTAAGACCTGATGAAATCTATTATCATAAAACAGAACACATTTTTGAGAATTAATCAAATATTTTATTTTTTATATAATTCTCCTTAATATTTAAAGCGGGGATAGTCAAGTCTGGTCCACGACGCTGGACTCAGAATCCAGTGCATAGAGCCGCGAGGGTCCGAAGCCCTCTCCCCGCATCTTCATTTTCTAAATAAAAAAAATTAAATTGAAAAAAACTAACATATTAAATTTAAAAGGGACAATAAAGATATTTTAATTAGAAAAAAAAATGGATATTCCCAATAACCCTCCAAAAACTGAACAAGAAATAAGAATATTTCAATTAAACGATGAATTGGCAGAATTTGAAGAATTGGAATTAGAAAATGATATAAAATTGTTTGAGTTACTAAAATCAGAGATAATTTTATATTTAGTCAATCCATCAAAATACCGCTCATATATTTGGACAGGATCCAAAACATCTACTCGTATGAAATTTATTGCAGCAGGTGCAGCTTCAAGTGTTAGAGATCAAATAGGACCAGCAATAAAAATTAATACTGAAGATGAAAATGAGGAATCATTTGCATTTAAAGTGTTTGTGGGGTTAGAAGAAGAAAAGGAAATAATTGATGAGGGTCCTACTGGTCCAGCATATTCTGGTAGTGCCGAGGAAGAAAATTTACTAGAGAATCTTTCCTTAGAAAAAATCATTTTATTATTAGAAAAAATTGGATGTCCAGAAGGATATAGTCGAGAAATGGTAATAGATGGAAAAAATATTTATGGTTATCATGAATCTTATAATGAATATTTAGGCGAAATCATTAAAGAACGTAAATTATATCGAATAGAAGAAAAAGTTCCAGATGGTCCATATTTTATTAAGGACTTAGTTCCAAGAATTCTGATGAGTTATAATTCAGTTGTAATTGTTGAACTTTTAAAACAAATATCTCCAAAAGAGCAAGAAGAAATAAACAACATAGAAGAAAAAGTAAAAGCGAGCAAAACTCCGGAAGC
>CAYPTZ010000714.1:0-2485 GCA_964413395.1 uncultured archaeon
TCTAAACCCCTTCAATATAAAATTGAATACTGATGATTTAAAATTATCAATAATAAGGTAAAGATTTATTTTGTAATCTCTTTTTATTTAATTATAAAGGTATTTTAAAAATGTGTCTCGCAATTCCGGCTAAAATAATATCTGTTGATGGAAATCATGCAAATGCTGATTTTGATGGTTCCCAAAAAAAAATAATCATTGCATTAGTACCTAAAGTTAAAATTGGAGAATATGTTATAGTGCATGCAGGAATGGCAATAGAGCAAATTAATGAATCTGCTGCTAAAGAATCTATTAATATTTGGCGAGGTATGCTTGAAAAAGAAATGATCAAGAAAGAAGATTATGTATAATATAATACTGTTTACTTTTCTTTTACTTAACTAAAAACAATTGCTGAACACTATATGAGTCAAATTGAAATTAACACAACAAATGAGAATAATTTTATTTTTATTTTTGATTTGGATGGAACTCTGTTAGATAATATGGAATTCTTTTTTGAAACTCTCCCAAAACAAATTGCAGAATATTATAATGTCGAATATTTCGCTGATATTAAAAATTTTTACTATGATCAAATGTACGATACCTTTATTGGACCAAATAATCATAAAAAATCTTCAATTTTTAAATCTATTTTAAAAGTAGCAAAAAAATTTGGAATTCCTTGGTATAAACGATATAAATTTTTAAAAAAAACTCATGAATTTTATAAGGAAGGCATAATAAATATGAAAATTTTTCCAAGAGTGTTAGAAACTCTTGAATTCTTGAAAAAGAAAGGAAATTTTTTAGCGATTTTAACTTTAAATTCTCTTGAAGAGATTAATTCAAGATTTTTAAATAACAAAGAATTTTTGGAACAATTTAATGGCAATATTATTGCACGAGATAATATTAGATATACTAAGCCTTCTCCAGATGGAATCTTCAAGATATGTACAGATTTGAATATTCCTCCTAAAAATACAATAATGGTTGGTGATTTTTTAGCAGATATAGAAGCAGGTAAAAATGCTGGTTCTGTCACTATTGGAGTCTTATCTGGCTTTTCTTCATTCGATATGATGAAAAAGAATAACCCTGATTTTATTTTTGAGGATATTAATGAAATTCCAAAACATTACGACGAAATTATTGCAAATATAAAAAGTAAAAGATAAATAATTATTTAGTTGATTTTGCAGAGGCTACTGCAATTTGACCAATACTTATTCCAGCATCACCAGGTGCAATATTTTTATGTTGTAAAAAAATTTTATTTTCTTTTTCAATTTCTTGTTTGATGACCTTCATAATAAATTCATTGTATGCCACTCCCCCAGTAACTCCAATTTTTTGAATATTTGCACTATTAGATTGTTCAATAGCCACTTTTGCAAATAGGGTGCTGATATCTTTCACAAAACTTATAGCGAGGTTCCGTTTTTTTTGTGTTTTTTGGAATTTTGGGAGTAAAAGTAATTTTGAATATTCTAAGAGCAATTTCTCCCCATAAATGATTGAATCATGTTTAAAATTCTCCAAATCAAATAATTCAATAGGTTCTCCTTGCAAAAAATAGCTCTCCAATCGCATTGCGGGTTCAGCTCGATATGTTCTTTTATGGCATACATCAAATAATGACGCTGCAGAGTCTAGCAAGCGCCCATAACTACTAGTATATGGCTGATTTTTTATTTTATTCTGAAAATTTTGTTTTAAGTAATCATATTCTGCTTGACCATTATTTAGATTATTATTTATTTCAAGTGATTCTATTAGATTTGCAATATTTGTTATATTAATTTCCGAATAATTTATGGAATTTGCAAACAATTCACAAATCAACATTCTACTGGGTGATTTTGCACATTGATCACCTCCAATCATTGGTATTGGATTTAAATTTCCCAACCGTGTAAAATCACAATATCCTCCTTGAAGTATTTCTCCACCCCAAGGTTGCTTATTTTCTCCAAATCCTACTCCATCTATTGTTATTGCGATGATTTCATCTTCAAGACCCATTTTATGGTCTACCATTAAAGAAGCTAAGTGAGAATGGTGGTGTTGAATTGATTGTAACTGGATTTGAGAATTATATATCTCTTTATAGGTTTTAAATATTATATTAGATAGTTTAGTTGACTGGAAAATAGGATTTAAGTCTCTAGCAATACAATCAATTTCTTTATTATCAATTTTTAACAATTGTCTTAAGTGTTGAAGCGAATCAAGTAGAAAATCATTAGTTTCCAAATTATTTACATTTCCGATATGTTGAGTAGGAAAAATTCTTTGTTTTTTTGCTATAGCACCCGTACTATTTAATTCTGCACCTACAGCTATTAGATTTCTAAATTTAGATTTAAAAGGGAGATTGTAATATTCTGGAATGAAACCTCGAGATCTTCTGATTAAAGTTGGGTTGTTTAATACTGGACGGATAACACTATCGTCGCAACGTTGGTATATTTCACGATTGTGAAGTAAGAAAATA
>CAYPTZ010000715.1:0-2484 GCA_964413395.1 uncultured archaeon
TTGGAACTAAAGCCTCACCTGAATTCCTACAAAAATTACCCAAATCTCGTTTAATCGTTGCAATTGATACTAAAGGTGAAAAGGTAGTTACAAAAGGATGGACTAATCCAACCGAATTTACACCAGATCAAATGATAAAAGAACTAGATCCATATTGTTCTGAATATTTATTCACCAATGTAGATGTTGAAGGGATGATGAAAGGTTTAGATTTTACTATTGTAGAAAAACTCACAAAATTAACAAAACATCCATTAACTATTGCCGGTGGAATTACTACTATTGATGATATAATAAAATTAGAAAAAATGAATCTAAACTCTCAAATCGGAATGGCAATTTATACAGGAGCTATTAATTTAACAGATGCTTTTGTATCAAATATCGATTTTAAAAAGGGTAATGGCTTAGTCCCAACAGTAGTAGAAGATGATCAAGGTCAAATTTTAATGTTGGCATATTCCAATGAAGAATCTTTACGACAAACTTTTGAAACCAACTTAGCTACGTATTATAGTAGGTCCAGAAGTGAAATATGGGTAAAAGGTTTAACTTCTTCTAATCTACAGAATTTTATAACTGCCAGATATGATTGTGATAGAGATACAATACTATTTCGAGTGAAACAAACCAATGCAGGGGCATGTCATTTAGAACGATATAGTTGTTTTGGAGATAAAAAATTTAGCTTGGATGAATTATATGAAGTGATACAAGATCGGGTTGAAAATCCTACAGAAAATTCATATACTTCAAAAATTTCTAAAGAAGAGTCATCTATTATGGCAAAAATTAAGGAAGAATCAGGAGAAGTGTTAGAGTATAAAGACCGTGATAACCTTGTATGGGAAATTGCAGATTTATCCTATTTTCTTTTAGTATTAATGGCAAAAAAAGGCATATCCCCTTCTGAAATTCGAAATGAATTATGGAGAAGAAGAAAATAATGAAAATAGATCCCAATAAAATTACTTTTGCAATTCCTTCTAAGGGTCGAATGGAGAATCTCACTCGAGAATTTCTAAAAGAAAGTGGTTTTAAAGTATATCGAAAAAATCGGGATTACATTGGCACAATACCAAATTTTCCAGAGATCCAAGTAATTTTTCAAAATCAAACTGATATTATTCGAGGAGTAGAAAATGGATCTTTAGATTTGGGAATAGCAGGTTATGATCTTCTCAATGAGCAAGTTGGTGCAGACAAATCTAATGTGGTTATTATTCATAGAAATTTAGAATTTGGCAGGTGTAATTTGGAAATTGCCATTCCAGAATCTTGGGAAGAAAATTCTACAATAGAATTATTAAAAAACCGGAAAAATTTACGAATAGCTACGAAATTTCCAAATATCTCCGCTAAATTTCTCGCAAATTATAACTACCAATGTCAAATGGTTCCTGCTAAAGGAGCTCTTGAAGTATATCCAGCATTAGATTATTGCGACATCATTATTGATTTAGTATCAACAGGAGAAACTTTAAGTGCTAATCGACTAAAACAAATAGAGGGAGGAAAAATATTACAATCCCAAGCTATTTTTATTGGGAATCGAACAACTCTAAGAAAGAAAGCAAATTTAGAAATTGCGCGAAATTTTTTAGAATATTTTGAAGCTCATCTTCGAGGAAAGCGATATGTTCAACTATTTGCAAACATGAAAGAAGCTGATCCTATAATTTTAAAAGAGCGATTATTTAAAATGCCAGAATTAAATGGTCTTCAAGGGCCTACTATTGCGCCAGTTTACACAAAAGATGGAGAATTATGGAATTCAATTCACATTATTGTTAAACGAAAACGGTTACATTCAGTGATTCGAGCCTTACGTTCAATTGGAGGGAGTGGCGTTGTTGTTTCACCCACCAAATATATTTTCGACGAAGAACCTGAATGCTATAAACAATTAATAACTAATTTACAGGGAGAGGATAAAAATTAATATTGAATTTGGTGTATCAAATCTAGAAAAATATGTCAACAAAAATCGGTTAAAAGATATTCCTTCAGTGAAAGAAATAATTAATAGTGTAAAAATGTATGGCGATTCTGCTATATTAGATTACACTAAAACTTTTGATGGTATTGAACTTAAATCACTTGAACTTACTCAAGAAGAGATTCAAAATGCTTATACTCAAGTGGATAAAAAAATAATTGATACCATAAAAAAGGGTATACTTCGTATACGGAAATTTGCAGAAGCTCAATTTGCAATGTTTAAAGATATTGAATATGAAGATGAATTTGCAATTTTAGGGCACAAAATTATTCCAATCGATAGAATTGGTTGTTATATCCCAGGAGGACGATTTCCACTTTTCTCAACAGTGCTTATGACGGTTATTCCTGCTCAAGTGGCAGGTGTAAAAGATATTATAATATGTTCCCCAAAAATTAAACCATTGACGATAATCGCTGCAAATTTGCTCGGTATTACCAAAATTTATCCAATAGGTGGTGCCCAAGCTATTGCTGGTATGG
>CAYPTZ010000716.1:0-2480 GCA_964413395.1 uncultured archaeon
CCTTAAAAAATCAAAAGCATCATTCACTTGATAATCAAATTGAAAAGTGTCAATATAATGAATTGTCAGACTATTGATGTTAATACTTGGTTGAAGTTGGAAAAATTATTCCAAGATTTCAAGAATTGTATTATGAAATTTATCTTGGGAAAAATCTTCATGATTTGAATTTATTGTTAAAATTGAAGGCCCAATTTGAACGAGATGATATCCGTCTTTTATACGTATGAACCGGTATCTAGGTGAATTTGGTTGCATATCTTCGAGAGTCGCTTTATGACGACCAGAATACAATTCAACGACATTTAGAAATATATTTCATATTTTTAAAAGTAGATTATGACATTTTGGACATTCATAAACATCATTCCAAGTACCAGTTTCTTCTGATTGTAAACCTGCCATTTTTGAACCGAAATAATCGGCTTGTTGTCCATCTGTCCATTCATCAATATCTGATGAATCTTCATAATATTCAAATTCTTTCTTAATAAATTTCATTTCAACATGACAATTTTTACAAATAGTCTTTTCCATAGTACTACTATTATATGTAATATATATTTAAAAAGAAGCACGATTACAGATTGCTAAATTTCGATAAAAATAGGAATTTCAAGATGAAACTTCTTTCTTTTTCAATTTAGGTCTTCCACGCCGATCACCTTGTTTTTTTAACCAAGATCCAAAATCAGTAATTAAATCAAGGGATTGAACAAATTTTCTAATATTATCTTTGATTTTTTCTTTACCTTCATCAATTCGATAATAATCCAAACGATTACCTTTATCTGCATTGCATTTTTGACATAAACTCATTAAATTGTATCGTTCATGTGACCCTCCAAGGGAATAAGGAAATATATGATCAATCTCTAAGTATTCTTCTTCAAATGGTTTCATACATATTTGACATGTGAATTTATCTCTTCGTTTTACTACCTTTTTTCTCGGATCTGTAAAATTTCTAGTATCATTATGATATAATGAAGGATTTTTTAATATATGGTCATAAATTGCTTGGACTAACGAATTTTCTAATTCTACTAAAGAACCTAAATATATTTTTTCATATTCTTCTTCTTCCGGCTCATAATTAATCTTTTCTTCTTTCATTTTTTTTAAAATATGTAGAAATTGCTGCAAAGCTGTTTTTTCTATATACATTAATTCCATTGGATCACTTGTTCCAGAATATCTTTCTGGATCATTTATGATTAAAGGAAGATTTGCGATCATTTGAAAATTTCTTAACAATCCTTGTCCCCAAGGTAGTCGTAGATCTGCCAAACCAAATCCAAATTTATTCATATATCCTTGTAAAATTGCAGAATTATCTACAACATAGAGTTTATTGATTTTGCTAATTTTTTGGGTTGTGATTATTTCACTAATAATTTCATCAAATTTAGTAGCCATTGTTAGCTGTTCATCAATATCTTCTATAATTTTATCAATTGCTTTTTGATTTTTCATTTCATTCAATTATATAATATTATCAATTTATTATAAAAAGAGAGATTAACAGATTAGTAAAATACCTACTATAATGATGAAAAAAAATTTATGTACATTTTTCAACGATTTTTTTGATTTCTGATAGTCTATTCCTGAGCGTTACTTCCGTGATGGAAAAAATGTCAGTAATATTCTTTTGTGTGATTTTATACTCTGTGGTTTTTATCACCTTATAGATTAATGCACCCGTAAACCCACGTGGATCTTTACCATTTTTGACTAATTCGGGGATTTGATCATATATCTTTAAAATAGATGTGATTTGATCAGGATCGAGAGGATAATGAACTATAAATTTAGTGATATAGCTTTGAATAGTATTTTGTTTATATTTCAACCCAAGTTTAGGTAGAATACGTGTGTTAATCATACGTAACGCGTGAACAATGGTACTATCAGTAATCTTACCAGTTTTATTTTTGATATCTTATAGAGAAAATGCATGACCATGTAATCTCATGACAACATGTAAAGATGCATATAAGAAAGTTTGATTATTTCTGCCAAGGGTCAATTTATGTTGACCTACTTCATGCATGATTCTAAGAATATCTTTTTCCATGACTTTTGTAATTTGGGGGAAAGTAATTTTCAATTGTTCTAAATAGCGATGTATTTCAAAAAAATTACGTTCAAGAGAGTTTGTGAGAGAATTATTTATTTTATGAAGGCAAAGTTCATCAGAAATTGTGTGATTAAACACTGTACGAGTAGGAGAGCTGGAATTTTTAGGAGAATGTTGATTTCTTGCCTTACTTTCATCTGAGGTGAATATTCTTCGCTTTTGTGTCACGTATTCTTTCTCTAAGACTTCCCCACATTGATGACAGACATAAAAGCCTTGTCCATTATTGATAGGTTTATGAACGCATTCCCGCGCAAGGTTTTTATTTTTTTGGATGGATTTTTTTTTTTGAAATTTTTCAACGATTCAATTTCATTAGATAGAGAAGCAATTTGAT
>CAYPTZ010000717.1:0-2478 GCA_964413395.1 uncultured archaeon
GGAATTGGGGCACATAATTGGACTTGGGCTGAAAGTCAAGATTGGTGTAATGGAACAGGGACTGAAATAGATCCTTACGTAATTGATAATATTTCCATTGATGGGAGTGAACTCGAGGATATTAATAGTATTTATATTGAAAATTCTAATGCCTCTGTAAGAATAATTAATTCTTATTTCTTTAATTCAGGTCCAAATAGCTTAAAGTTTGAGAATGTGAACAATACTGTGATTAAAAATTGCACAATAGTTGATACTAGGACAAGTGCAATTTCTTATTCAAATAGTTATAATAATTTAGTAGAAAACAACACCATAATAAACCAAGAATATTATGGAATAGTTTTTCGTGATTCCGCTAGATGTAATGCAACCAATAATTCAATTAGATCTCTAAAGAGTACGTCATATTATGAATACGGGATCTATGTTTATCGTTCAAGTGAAATTACTATCTCCAAAAATAATATTTTAGCTAATACTCGGGGAATATACCTCTCATATGCTGATAATATCACAATTTACTCAAATTCAATCAATAATTCCAGAAGTGCTTCAATAGACATACCTTATGGTAACAATATAACTATTATTGATAATTTCATCCGAAATAGTTCAGGAACTGCTATAGATTTACCAGATGATGATGGTTACACAAAATTTGATGTTATTGGAAATACAATTAATGGTTGTCAGAGGGGCATCAAAGTATCAAGCAATATTACGCATTCTTCATTCATTGGGAATAATATTTCTTATGCAATTGGGTATGGGATGGAAATACAAGGTACTATTGATCTTATCCTTCATGATAACATCATTAAAGATAGTAAAGTTGGAATTCAATTAGATACTAGCACTTCAGATACCGATATTGAAGGTAATCAACTAATTAATTGTGGTTTTGTATTATCTCCATATTTTCTTGAATCTGAACCTTCACATGATTTAGATGCTTCCAACACTGTAAATGGGAAACCAATTTATTACTATTATAAAGAAACGAGTTTAGTATATTCAAATTTTACTCAAATGGGTGATCCTGGACAGATAATTTTAGTCAATTGTTCAAATTCGATAATTAAAAATGTATCAATTTCTAATACAACCAATGCAATTCAGATCTATCGTTCATATGGAATCAATATTGAGAACAATACCTTAGAAAATAATTCTCAGAATGGTATTATATTTTCATCATATTCACCTCAAAATATTGTCCAAAAAAATATAATTCAAAATAACGGTGAAAACGGAATATTTGGTGAAGGAGATGATTGCCATTTTTACAATAATACTCTGAAGAATAATGGCAGAATGGGAATTCGAGTTGGTGCTGATAATCTTGACATAATTAATAATACAATTACTGATAATTTAGAATATGGAATATTTTCCATTAGGCCAGCTTTTATTAATATCTCCTATAATATAATATCTGACAATGGAATAGGAATATGTATTGATGGTGATACTGGAGCTGTGATTACATATAATAATATCTCAGATAATAATGAATCTGGGATTATATTTGAGGATGGTCCATTATCATGGGGTGGTAAAGACATACCTGAATATGCTTTAATTGATCATAATCGGATTTCAAATCATCCCATAAACATAAATCTGGCTGATATAAAACACAGTATAATTACTTTTAATATCATCTCTGATGGGGAAATAGGAATTTATATTAGTTCCACATGTGTCAATATATCTCTCAATTCAAATGAATTGGACAATTGTACTCTAGAATTTGAAGATTTGACAAATTTACTTGAATATAATTTTGATTTATTTAATACCATCAATGGAAAATTTATTTATGTCTTAAAAGGATTTCAAGAAAGTTTAGTGATTGATGGGACCAATATTGGCCAATTTATTCTTGCAAATTGTTCGGATATTTTCATTAATAATTTTGAATCGGATAAAATCTCACAAGGAATTATTCTTTATAATTGTTCAAATATCCTGTTAGAAAATATCTCTATTTCAGAAGCAAAACTGGGAATCTTCATTTTTGAATCAAAAAATATTTCAATTATCGATGCTACAATAAAGAATATTAATCAAACAAGGGATGATTATCCCAATTTTGATGGTATTGGTATTAAAATGTTCTCTTCATTTAATATTTCAATCTATAGGGCAAATATCTCCAATACTGAATTTGATGGGATTTACATTAGAAATACGGATGGCATCATTGTAGAAGATTGTAATATTTCAAATTCCAAAACTAATGGGATTTATTCTGAATTTAGTGATTATTATTATTTTAATGGAAATAATATTCAGTTTAATTTAGGAGATGGAATAAAATTAACTCAATCTGCTTCATCTGTTGAAATCATCAATAATGCCATTAGTTTCAATGGATTATTTGGTATTGATGTAAGTAGTATTGTGGACAATTTAATCATATCCAATAACAATATTACAAATAATTGTTTAGAATCCATTTCTTATACTTCA
>CAYPTZ010000718.1:0-1933 GCA_964413395.1 uncultured archaeon
AGGTTCGGAATTTTCTTCAATCCAGTTTTTGGTTGTCCAATCGGGATGCTCGGTTACATTCCAAAGATCTGAGGGGCCATTAGGAGAGTCTCGATAATAATATTGATGCAGAACTCGGCGGTGATAGGTTTGATATTCCAAAGATTTTTCCACCCAAACTTTTTCAAGTTCAGTAAGATAATAATTTTGACCTCCAATGGGCAAAACCACCCTATTTGTGTAAAGATCAGTACTGTCAGGATTTTTTTGAGTATATTCTTGGGCATACAGTTGAGTTTCTTCCAAACCTGCGAGGAAATAGGGGGGGATAATATCAGAATCTGGAACTCCAACAAACAATCCCAATTCCTCTAAAGGAGTGTCGAGAGGATCGGCAAAAATTCCTGTAGTTCGAAGATAAGTCATGAAATCTAAGGTTGCCAATACATTATCACCCCATCCATCATCATCGTCTTGAGGTTTTGGGGTCCATAATTGAGGGACCTTGTAAGATATGAACGAAGAATAGTAATCTTGGGGGGTATCGGGATTTAAATCGAGAGTAAAAGGATCACAATCAATCATATTGGCGGTTTCAGAATAGAAGGGAGAAGGATTAGACAAGCTGAAGGTGCTAAAATCTTCTGCTATACCTTCACATAAAGCAGTTCTTCCAAAATCCCATACATAATATAATATTTCCCCTTCATATTCTTTCCCAAGTTCAGTGGGCTTCTCATCAACAAAACCAGCATTGGCAAGTAGTATTTCAATTGAAGGTCGTACGACATGATTATAGAATAAGAAACCTCCAACAATGCTCGCAGCGCCTGCAATCCATCCGATTGGGCCTGTGAGGGTGAATGTCGTGAGAAAACATGAGGATCCAGCCATAATACCTGCCCCTGCGAGAGTATCAATTCCCGTCATTAACCAAAAATCCCAAGAACTCATTTTTGCCCGATGATCTTCAAGTGCATCATCCCAAGCAATTCCCATAATATCTTCATAACCATATTCATCTGAAAGCCAATGGGAACAAATTAGGTCATCGCCTGAGAGTTGATATTCAAGGGTATCGGTAATAATTTCTTGTTTACCTGATCGGCTGATGTAGACTGCTATGGCAACATTATCCTTTGCACTTTCTTCAGTCATAATATAGGCGATTTCATAGTAATCATCTTCTTCAGGATTTGAATTATACCAATATGCAATTCCATGCTCCTCGATTCGCATTTCAGAAAAGACATTTGGTCTGGCATCAATTAAAACCGGAATATCATATTGCACAATAAAAGTACCTGTGATATTATTTAAACATTCACCAGTGGCTTTCCATTCTTCAATGTTATAATCAGGACCTGCCAGAATAAATGTAGCATTTTCTGCTAGGGTATTTTCATTATATTCGGTAGTGACATAATCTGTAGATAGCAATTGGGAAGGATTGGATGAATTATAATTTTTCTGCTCTTCTATTTTTGTATATTGGGCGGTTTCATAGATGTCAGGGATAGAACCTTCATGTAAATAATAGTCACTATTTGGAAAGAGGTCTTGTCGATTGAGATTTTCTTCCCAAATTCCATCCCCATTGAGGTCATAACTGGTAGTAAAGCCATAGATCCATTCAGACCAATCTAAATCGGATACATCGGATTCAAAATAGTTAAGTTCATCACCACTACTATTCAAATAATATTCTTTATAATTAGGAATGGATGTTATTTTACTCACATTTGCAGTATAAATATTGAGATATTGTTCAAAGGAGCGGGTTTGATAATTTCGATGTTTATAGTTAAAAATCCCATCTCCAGTCAAATCAATACTTTCTTCATACAGCAAGGTTTGGGTTTGGGTAATAAAATGATGAGGGGTTTCGAAGGATTGCAAGGATGTGATATTATAAGAAATGATTTCATTTTCCCATTTTTGCACATAATTCCAA
>CAYPTZ010000718.1:1943-2475 GCA_964413395.1 uncultured archaeon
GAGTGACAGAGTCACCATTTTCTAAGTAATAATCAACAACATTTCCTAATCCCTCACCATCATAAAATTGAATGCCAATATCAAAAGTTAAATCACTATTTACATCATAATAAACAATATAGTTCCAAGTATTATCTGATCGAGTATATGGAGAACCATGGGAGGTCCAAGTAGGATAACCAAAATCGTTCGTATAAAAGCTAAACATCAGTGTTTGATAATATTGTTGCCCTAAATCAAAGGAATAGGAATATCGAGGTTCATAATGGGGTAAGTAGGAATTCTCGAATGAAAAGACAGGTTTTTGCACAATATTGATGTCATATAAATGTAGGTCCGTATCACTTGTTTGAGGAGTGTGAATTTGAATTTCCTTGAGCAAATAGCTATCAGTTTCAGATGTAGGATTGAATTCAAATACTGCTTCTTTTGGTCTCATCACTGTATAATGGAGAGATGGAAGGAGATGTTGTGTTTTAATTTCTATGTTACTATTTGCCTCGAATGTCCTTTGTCAAGGGCTGATCACTAT
>CAYPTZ010000719.1:0-2474 GCA_964413395.1 uncultured archaeon
GAATTACTTCATTTACATTGCTCATAAGTTATTCAAATGACAATATAAAGGTTTTCATCAGAGAGTTGAGAATTTAAGGTGAAAATACCCCATTCTGCCCTTTCTATTTTCTTCTGGTAAAAGATCGAGGAAAAGAAATGTGGGGAAGAAAACATAAAAAAGCAAACTGTGAATCGGGATTCGAATCCTGTGCTGAAGGGTAAAATCGCCTTCCTTCCCCTCTAGATCAGTCCACGATTGAGCAAGATTTTCCTGAAGTTTAGGATTGTCGAAAGTGTTTTGCAATTTCCACAAGTGTCCTTTTTCCCATATTTAGATTATTGTCGTGATATGTCGCAAGTATGAGAAGGGTGAGCTCCACAAAATAGCCAGTACAAGGGCGAGAATGCAATCGAGCTTCTCTGGAAAGATGAGGAAAAAAAATGAACTTGTGATTCCTAAAGGAAAAAAAGGATATATTCAAATTGTGCCATGATGAGAGAAAAATTAACATATATTATTTCAAAAAATCAAATTTTTATTCCAAAACTTTCTTCAATTCGAACATATTGTGGCGGGTGCAATGATTGCATGAAATCCCATACTTGCTTGGGAGAGAGATATTGAAAGACAATATATTGATCAATTCGATAGAATTTAGAATTATAACCATCCAAATTATATCTTAACACCTCAAATTCAAATCATGATTAAAACTTAAAGATGTATTTTATATGATTACCAATGGACAGCCATCTTATAAATGTCATTATTAGAAGGAAATATATTTAGTTCAGAATTCGCAGTTTATTTGCAATTAATTGCAATTCTACTTTTTGCTGCCTAAATTAAGCCACAAAATTAGAAAAAGATAGTCAAGTACTCGAGCGGAAATTTTTTTCCTCTCGAGGGTGTGATCTGAGAGGAGAATTTCAAGCATTATCTTTCAATAACGATAATCTTATTATTTCTATAGATCTAAAATTTAATCATCTCCTTATTACCAAACATAAAAGATTGTACCCAAATTGAGAAATGATGTTTTCTTGAATTTAAAATAAATTTCGATTCATACAATTTAAGTTTCTATGAATTTGAATAAATTTATCAATAATAGATGTGAATTATTTTAATATTTAGGAATTATTCCTAGAAAATAGAAAGAAAAGTTAGTAATAAAAGATTAAAAGGATAAAATGACATTAATGTTTAATATAAAATATATCACATAAGGCGAAATTAGAATGGATAATACAGATGGTAATCATTGGTTTAAATGGGATTTACATTGTCATAGTCCAATGGATAAAAATTGGAAAGATAAACCTTCAAGTGAAACTGAATGGTCTGAACATGCTGAAAAATATATAGCCACTTTACTCTCCCAAAATATAAAAGTTTGTGCTATAACTGATCATTTTAATTATAATATCCCAATAAAAACCTCTATTTTTCCTTATATTCAGAAAAAAGGGAAAGAACAAGATATTGTTATTCTTCCTGGTTGTGAATTAAGTATTCCTAATGGTAAAGATGGATTACATTTATTAATTATTTTTTCAGAGAATCAAGATTTAGACACTATCGATAGGCTTTTAAATGGAATGCATCCTCCCATTATAAGAGAAGATCAACCAACACCAATTACAAAATTTGAATATACAGATTTATTAGAGTATTTAAAGAAAAATGAAGTAGAACATATTTTAATCTGGGCTCATGTTGACAGAAATAAAGGTTTATTAAATTCAGCAAGAAATGGAGTTTTAAAACATCTTAATTGGCATGAAAATTCTCCACGTCTCTATCAATGGGCAGTTGAAACAATGCCTTCAGAAGATAATTTACCTACTAAAGTTTTTAATAATGTACACCCTATTACAAAATATCCACGATGTCATATTTGGGCTTCAGATGGAAGGTGCTATGAACGATCTGATTCTCATCATTATACACCTATTGGAGAAAGATATACGTGGTTTTTAACTCATCCTTCTTTTGAAGGATTAAAATATATTACTGAAAATTGGGAAGGATTAGTCCAATATGGAGGGGAAAATCCAAATGATGAAAAAAAGCCCTATTTTTCAAAAATAATATTAGATCAATCAAAATTATTCACAAAAGGAGAAGTTCATTTTACTTCGGCAGAAATTCCTTTAAATCCAGGTTTGATTTCGATAATTGGACCTCGAGGTTCAGGAAAATCCTTGTTCTTGGACATATTTGCCCAGATCCATAAAATCCCATATTGTGATAGCACTAACACTTTACCTGAAATTGATAGTGATCATTTTAAAATTTATTATCATAAAGAATCAGACATAGATATTGAAAGTGACGACTCAAATGAATATGTGCATGTTCATCAAAATGATCTGAATGTTGTATGTAAAGAACCAAAAAAAATGAATGTTGAATTGTTAAAATTACTCAGTTTACCTCCATATGAGCCCTCAGAAATACTCGAAACTCAAATGAAATCACTTATTGAT
>CAYPTZ010000720.1:0-2473 GCA_964413395.1 uncultured archaeon
AATCAAATTTTTTGCTTTTTTACTAAAATAGTTTTGTACCCTCATAGTTTTTTTTCCTTATTTTTTCTAGTATTTTTTTTTTAATTTAAATGTCATTGGGAATAGTTTTCGTCACAGAAAAATGAACTCTTAAAAACGTTATTATTCGTAAAATATCAAGGATATTGCTTTATTTGTATTCATTCCATTATATATCTTGAAGAATATTCTTGAATCGGTTATTTTTCTTGTTTTAACATTTTTGCCTAGTTTTGAAGTTTTTGTTTTAAGTTTTTTTTTAAAAAAAAAAAAATTTCTATTGAAATCAATGAATGTTATCAAATTGCATAAAATAAGATTCATCTTTTTTGTTACTTTAGATCTCGATCATAGCGTGCGAAAAGATATTATTTTGTTCCAAAAAAGAGTAGTGCTGTAATTTCATTATCTTATTCTATTCTCCCGCCCCCTATTCGAATATTTTAATAATTATTTAATTCTGGATTTTCATACTTGAATTGATCTAACACTTCAGGTATTTTTCCCGCCATTCTGATGCTTAAAATCGTAGATCCAATTGGAATAACGCATAACGATATAATTACCATGAACCAGGTGCCGGTATAGTACATTATCGGTACCATTAGTACCAAACCAGCAAGTGTCAATACTCTACCAAATTTTATCGTTCTCTCGGCAGCATTCACCGCTTTTTTTAACCTATTTAACTGAGAATCATTTAATTTATTTGTGCATTCAGGACAAATTAACATTTTACCACATTTTGGACAAATCACTTTGGAACAATATTCACATTTATCAGGCGTATTACCTAAAACTTTAGCTTTCTTCCCGCATGTTGGACATACATATTTTGTATATTTATCTTGACTCATAACTTTTTATTACGGTTTTATCAAAAAAAATGTTTCTATTTCGATTTCTAACAATTTTTCTTTATTTCCTCGGTTTTAATGAGAATTTTTAGATAATGGATTCTTTGAGAAAATTAAAAAATAAAAAAAATTTTAAGCATAAAATAGTATAATTCTTTTTCTAGACTCTAAATCCGCTTCTCTAGAGAAATTATCTATTATATTTGATTCCAAGCACGAATGAAAGAATTGGAAGGCATAAGTCAAAATTCCATTGAATAATTTCCAACTTGGTTTTAATATCCAATTGAATTTATACTCTTCATAAATGATGGATTAAAATAAGAATTTTTGCTTTAATCAGTAGGTAATGTCTCAAATTGGTTCTAAATACTCGATAAATTCCTCTCCAATGAGTTACCATTAATATTTTCCTATGTCGATTTCGAGATGGTTTTTGGGTACAAGATATAGTATGCTCATTTTGTTATAATTACATTGTAGAATTAACAAATATTTAAATATCGATATTGTTATAATTACATTGTAGAATTAACAATTAGAGAGAATTTCTTATTTATTCTCTTTTTTGAATTTCTCAAATCAGTGTTTAACTGGACAAATTACTGATAAAGTGAAAAAAACATGGATGAAAAAAATCAAGAACAGATGTGGGATAAATTACGATATTTTCAAGTTTATATGCAAATCTCGACGATACTTGTCGTGCTATGGTTATGGCTCACTGGTATTAATATTTTGGTCGCAGAAGTAGTTAGAGGTTTCTACTATATTGTATTCGGAATAGTCGTTTTTATTTGGAATTTTGCGTTCTTTTATACACCATCTGGGTTGCATGCAAAAAAAAAAAAAAAAAAATTGCAGAAGTGCCTTTTTGGAATGGCGTTCCTTGAAATCTTAATAAGTTTATATTTTCTAGTCCTATTCATGCATAATATTATCGGAACCCATTTATTATCGTGGTTAATTGCACTTATAGTGTGGGTTATCTTTCTCCCTCTTACTTTGAGTGTGATATTCTTATCTGAATCCCAAATACCTCTTTCTAAAAAGAAAAAATGGTTAGTTGTCTATAATTTTGCTATAAATCTTATCCTTTCAATATATAGTATATTGATACTCATTTATACTGGAGGGCAAGGTGGAATACCCTATGATTTTGACATAATCATATTATATCTGGGATTGATGGCCAGTTATTTCTTTATTCTGACTGCTATGATTCTGATTCATTATACGAAATCTTATCAGAAATAGGATTGAATTCCTGCAAAGGCTTGCTTCTTTTCTCAATTGAAAAGAATTCATTACATCTTTATATCCCTTTTTTATTTATTTTCACATTCCTATTTTCTGAATCTAATGAATAATTGCCATTAAAGGTCGCTATCTTTAAGATTTCGATCTCTGATGAATAAAATGATCATTAAAAATATAAAATTTGTATCTGAATTGAAATTAATGACTTTACCTTTACTTATTCATTTTCTCCACACCAAGAAATGAGTAACATTTTTGAATATAGTCACAAAATCTAGTTAATTTAATTCTTAAGTCTACAAGTTATTTTTAAAATAAAGTTTTTTTCTCAAAAATAA
>CAYPTZ010000721.1:0-2473 GCA_964413395.1 uncultured archaeon
ACTATCCACCTTAGAAATAACTAACTCAAATCTGATAAACCTTCCTAATAATAATCCTATATTTAAAAAATTAAAAAATTTAAATTTATCTCAAAACGCTCTTTCATCTTTAGAGTTTCTACATGATAAAATGCCATTAATGCAAAAGCTAAATATCAGAAATAATTTTTTCAAATCTTTTAAAACTTTTCCAAAATTCTCTACAAAATTAAAAGATTTATTTTTAGATGGAAAACATTTTACATCTCTGGCTTATACTTCACCAATTTTATTAGAAATTTTATTTAATGTTCAAAATAATACGATTACAAAAAAAAAAAAAAAAAAACATATGTTCCCTTTGGAAGAAATCTGTCATTTGCCTAATATGATCCAAAAATTTATTCGATTAGGTAACTTAGATGAAATTATTAAATATTATTCAGTTCCACTATCAAATATCATAAGTAAAATGATAAATGGTGAAATACTTTCTTCTCATGAATGGGAGAGAATTCAATATGAAATGGATATTCACGATAAACTATTTTTAAATGATAGATTACCTGCCAATTCTCCATTACGTAAAAAAATAAAACTCTTGCCAACAATAAATACCAAACAAGTTAGTAAGAAATTTTTACTTTAGAAATTTTTCACTTATCTGAAAATAATATTTCATAATCTTTTTTTCTTAAGTTTTGTCAGAATTTCAGAAGGTTTTTATAGCAAAATTAATTTTTTTCTTTAATTATATTGGAGCCATAACACGATGTTTAACAATCAAAAGCAATTCGGTAATATTATTTTTAATTTAGGACTTTTGATTATTTTAGACATTGTAGTACTTCTTTTACTCTAAGTATTGGCTCCTGCTAATTATACTTATTTTTATTATTTAATTAGAAGGAGATGAATAAACATTAAAGGTACACAAATTATTAAAAAAATCTTGAAGGATACTGGCAACACTACAATCTTTGGTTACCCTGGTGGCGCTATAATGCCGTTTTATGATGAGATATTTGAAGATGCAGATATCACCAGTATATTAACTAGGCATGAACAAGCTGCCGGGTTTGCTGCCGAAGGATTTGCAGTTGCTTCAGGAAAATTAGGGGTGGTTACTACGACAAGTGGCCCTGGTGCGACAAATCTTATTACTGCATTAGCGAATGCATTTTATGATAGTTCCCCTATATTAGCATTTTCAGGCCAAGTGCCGACAAAATTAATAGGTAACGACGCTTTTCAAGAAGCTGATTTAATTGGTTCAACAATGGCTTTAACCAAACATAATTATTTAGTTAAGGATGTGAATGATCTTGGAAGAACCGTGATGGAAGCAATACATATCGCAACAACTGGAAGAATGGGGCCGGTTTTTATTGATTTACCAAAAGACGTTCAATTAAGTGATGCAAGTAAAGATAGCATCCCAAAAACATTACATTTACCTGGATATCATCCTTCAAGATTTTCGAAGGGTGCTAAGAGGCAAATTAAAATGGCATTAAATATGATACTTAAAGCGAAATATCCTGTGATATTAGCTGGCGGTGGAATTATACTTAGCAATGCGTATAAAGAACTTGAAACAGTGGTGAATGAATTACGAATTCCCGTGGTCTATACTATGAAAGGTAAAGGAGGGATAAGTGATCAACATCCTTATGTATTAGGTATGCTTGGAATGCATGGGAAGAGTAAAGCAAACTTTGCTATATCTGAATCAGATCTTATCATTGCAATTGGTTGCAGATTTAGTGATAGAATTACAGGAAAACTAGATCTTTTTCCTGGTCAAAGAGATGCAAAAATAATTCATATTGATATTGATCCTGCTGAAATTGGAAAAAATGTTCCTGTTGATCTACCTGTTGTTGCAGATGCAAAAAAAGCATTGGCTGAAATGAGTTTCCAGATTGCGGAAATGAAAAAGAATCCAAACGAATTTGTTGAAAACTCTTGGTGGTATCAAATAATTAAAGAATTTAACTTAAAGAAAGAAATCCCAAATATCACAACACGCGGAATCACTGGCAAAATCTTACCTGAAAAAATAATCTATGAATTGAATAAAAAAATTGCTGCTGATGATATTGTTGTTACAGAAGTCGGACAAAATCAGATGTATTGTGCGCATTTTCTCCAATTAAGAAAACCGAGAACTTGGATAACATCTGGAGGTCTTGGAACAATGGGATTTGGATTCCCGGCATCAATTGGTGCTAAAGTAGCTAAACCCGATAATGAAGTGTGGTGTGTTGCGGGAGATGGATCTTTTCAAATGAATTTACCTGAATTGGCCACCTTAAAACAACATGATATTAAAGTGAATGTTGTGATAGTAAATAACCAGTACTTAGGAATGGTTCGTCAATGGCAAGAATTATTCTTTGACAAAAGATATGCTGGGACTCCTCTTCATACAAAGAAAGGTGAATATTATCCAGATTTTGTGAAATTAGCTGGTGCATATGGTTTTGAAGGA
>CAYPTZ010000722.1:0-2472 GCA_964413395.1 uncultured archaeon
ATGTATTTTTTTCGCAGCGGATAACTGTTGAAAATTCCTCAATTAAATTGGAGATCTCTCGAACTGGACAATTTCCATCGTCTGTCACAAAATGTGATTTTTCAATTGGTTTGAACAACAATTATTATAAGAATAATGTCTATGTTGCTGATGGAAACGAGTATACATTCCCTGAAAATGAAGGATCAATGGTAATTCAATCAGATATAAAGAAACTTGAATGTAATATAGAGAATCCCGAATATAATCTTACACTGGAATGTGAAGACTCTTTTGAAATCCTTGATTCTCGTATTTGGAATCAACAAGAATTTTATATTGGGTTTTCATTGTTTGAAGAAGAAAATTCTCATCGGACGATATATCTTACCTTACCTAACAACCCTGATTATGAAGATCCCGAAGCAATTCGCTTTTCTCAAGTGGGTTATCTTGATAGTGGGATTAAGCAAGTATTTCTAGAGTGGGATAGAGGAAAAACCCGACCTAATGATTCGGTATCGATAATTAAGAAGCTAACTGGAGAAATAATTAAGGAAGGGCAATTTGCCGAAACGATTCACTTCAAGCAGTTTGATTATGCGATATTTGATTTTTCTGAAATTACAGAACCTGGTGAATATAAAATCCGATGGGATGGAGGAGATTCAATTTACTTTCCGATTAACGATGGAATATTTGATGATTTATGGACAGATGCATTAGATGTATTTATCCCTTGGCAAATGTGCCATGCAGATGTGGATTTGGGAGAGTTGGCTCCCTCACATCCTGCCTCCCACTTAGACGATGGCATAAGGGTTAATGCTTCTTATCTAGGAGCAGATGGATATCAGTCCTATGAATGCGAGGGTACTCCATATGATGCTGGAGATCCAATTCCATGTTCTATAGGAGGATGGTATGACGCAGGAGATTATGATCTTGCTACAGCCTCTCAAACTCATTTTGTGATGATGCTTGCATTGGCCTATGAAGAATTTAACATTGTTAGAGATATCGCTACTCTAAATATAACAACCCAATCTTTTAAAACAGGTGTTCCAGATGGGAAACCCGATATACTTCAGCAGTTACAATGGGGAGTCCTTTTTCTGTTAAGTATGCAACAATCTGACGGAAGAGTATATGCAGGAGTGGTCGCTCAGCCGGATGTCTATAATAGTATTGTAGCTCCAGAAAATTCTACTGACAATATTCTGGGTACAGGTGACGAAAGACAGGTTTACGTTGATTACCACACAGATATTCAACTGAAGTTCGTTGTCGCTATGGCTGCAGCCTCCCGATCTCTACAGGATTTAAACGTTACGTTAGCAAATCAATGCTTAGATGCAGCGGAAAAAGCCTATTCCTATTATAACACAACTGATCTTGTTTTTAGAGAAACTGGGTATAGCCCTGCATGGGGTCACACACCAGAGAACGCCACTATCATCTCAGCTCTTTGTGAATTGTACTTGACAACTAATAATCAATCGTATTTCAATGAAATTAAATCAATGCAATATATAATTGAGGAGTTTGCTGGGCCCCAAGCTACGTTTGCAACAGTAGCTTCAGCAGCTTTGTTTGCTCCTGTTTTCCTTGCTCGGCTTTCTCAGGTAATCTCAGATATAGAGCTCAACAATACCATTAATAATATATGTAATTTGGCATATAATTGGCCTCGCTACTTGCTAGAGCAATCTCCCTTCCCGTTCGCGTATGATTCGTATGGAGGATATGGAATTTCTTTAGTTTGTCCGACTCCACTATTTGATGTATACTATCTGTCGAAATATTTTCCTGGCTCTTTGGAAACAAAAGATTGTCTCCCTTATATTTACTGGTTGTATGGTATGCATCCTCTGAATGATTTGGTCTTTGTTTCAACTAACGATTATGATTGTCCCAAATATATGTATAATGGCCAATTAAAAGCAAGATATGGCAATGGCTATGCTGCTGAAGAAGCAATTGTACCTGGTGCAGTTGTTCCAGGGATCTGTTTTACTTACGATGAGTATGTCACATATATTGATGATAGTGCCTACAGTAATTATGGTGAGTCATGTACATATAGCTCAGCAGAATTAATATTTGCACTTCAATGTATGATAAATCTCTAAAAAAAAACCACTTTTTTATGTTTTTTCCCTCCTTTTCCCCCACCTTCCAGAATTCATTTTAAAAAAGAGAATTCCGCTCTTGTAAGCTATGGGGTATTTAGTTCATTAAATATATTTAAAATTGTTTATGTGTGATTTCTATTTGCCTATATAGTATAGTTCGTAAAGAAATATTGAAAATTATTGTGACGAAACTCATACCAATTCTATCTATATATTGAGGTGGTTAAATAAATATTATTTTTAAATAAATAAAATAAGAAATGAAATCAAAATGTTGCAATTACTAAATTCAAAAAAGAAAAGAAAAATTTATGCTTTTAGTCTAATTGGAGTAATAATCACCGCCTCTATTGTCGTT
>CAYPTZ010000723.1:0-2471 GCA_964413395.1 uncultured archaeon
TGGATTTTGCTAAAATCATAACTCTTTAAATCCCTAAATATAATTGCATCAAATCAAGATCATCATAAAAATCTGGACTTATATTTACTTCTACAGGAAAATTTTCGAAAACCCAATTTGAATTATCAATCACATATATTGGAAATATATAGTCAGAATAAATAGAATCCAATTGAAGTGAAAATTGGATTTCATCTTCTATAACAGAAACAGATTCATCTAAATTGATAGGAAATATCGCGGGTTGATTATCATATTTAAGGAGATAATAATAATGCTTTGAATAATCTTCCACATTAAAAGCTAATTGAATATAATAAAAATCATCTGAATATTCACCAAATAAATATTTTGAGTTAATAGAGAAGCTATACATATCCTCCTCCTCATTTCTTACAAGAGTTTGGTTGTATTTAAAATCAGTTAATGCTATATCTTGAGTTGCAGTTAAAGCTATAGAAATAGTAATGTCATCTATCCAAGGTGTCCCAACAGAGAAATAAAAATCAACGATTTCTTTTACGACTGTTTGATTAATAGGGGTTGGATCATAAAATATTGGATCAATCCAATTAATCATCACATCGGTTGCAGTACACACTCCAACCAAATCATTAGAGAATGTTCTATCATATGCAATCGCGGTTATGTGGTAAGTGTCAGGTAAGATCATTAATGGGCTAAATTCGAATCCCCAACCATCTGATGCATCATTATCGGTTAATATGAGAATTTCTTCAATTTTTTGTCCATTTTCATCATATTTTTCTGCAATAAGGTCAATATATTGAATATCTGTTGCATTTTTAACATCTATATCTATTCTTCTCGGAGATACAATAACATCATTATCTGATAAGGAAATTCCAAATGAAATTTCAGGAGGGGTGTTATCCATGATAACTTGGAGTAAACTGCTATTAATTATACTATAATCATCCATCATTTGAGCTATTATGGTGAAATCTTCATCATCTTTATTAAATAAAGTATTATCATTTGTCTGGAAGATGTAAGTGAATATTCCATTTGCATCTCTTTGATAGGTTTCTCCTATCGGATTGTAGGTTAATCCATCATTACTTCCGAGAAAACGAACACCCTTGCAATCTTGGGTTAAGGCTTGTATTTGCAATGGCCAAGTCCCATGAATAATATCATTATTGTCAAGATTCACCCACATTCCTGATGGAGGGAGATCATTAAACACAACACAGCTTTTTAGTAATTCAATTCCGATTTCTGGCATCCAACCATTAAAAAGTGGAGTAAAGATTGTCTTATAAGAAATCATAAAACTATCAATGGATTCAAAACCATTATTTTTAAGATTAGCAAATATGGGCTCAAGATCAATAGAAATTTGCTCAATTACATCAGAATTTAGATCACTAGTAGAAATGATTGAATTCCAAATTGTCGTGCTATATTTACAGCCGAAGTTTCCATATTCATCTTCAAGATATAATTCAAAGAATAATGTAGTATTAACAGAATTATCATATATAATCGGTGTCTTAATATATTTCTTAAGATTAAGATTTAATTTCCCTTCAAATAATGTATCTGAAATCCCATTTGCAATATTTTTCCCTGATTGAATTGTAGAAATTGCATTGCTACCAAAGTTGGCTTCTTGTTCAGGAATCCCCATTAGAATACTATTGTGATTAGGACTAGAAAGAACATCTTTCATCGAAATAGCATTCAGTGTTTTTTTATTATATTGATATATACTTGAATTTTGGTCAACAAAATTTATAGAATTCCAATCATCGATTTCTATTGTTAAATTAGTTATTGCAAGAATAAATCTATCTGCGGCATTTTTATAACCGTTTATATTCGAAGGAACATTGAACTGTACCTTCAAGATAAAATGACTGATATTTTTATATATTAAGTGAGAAAGGTCAATTTTTTCCAAGATTTTCGTAATTCCAGAATTATATTTATTTGTAGATAATGAAATTGGAGCTAATTGAGCAGAAGTATTATCAATTGGAACTAGAATTAATGAATAATCCGCTTGTCCATCATCTTTTGAGTTTATTTTTTTTAAGGCATACATGGCCAAATTCATAGCAATTGCAGAATCTGGAGAACTCATTTGAGTAAAATCTAAGGTGTTTTTTAATAATAATTCACTTTTTAAAGATAAAGGACCATTATTATTTAGTATATACGTTCCAGAATTTGCAGCAAAGTTAAAAGAAGATTTATTTTTTGAAATTTGTGTATTTATCTTAAAATTATCAAAATAGATTTTTAAAAAATCCTTGGGAGTGACCCAATTAATAGTTTTAGCGATAAACAACAATTGATAATAGCCTGAGTCAAATGTCGTGATTTCATGTGTTAAAGTCTTGATACTATTAGCTTGAAATTCATTTCCATACAATTCAATAATAGATTTATTCGGAAGTATAAGTAATGTATTTATTTCATACTTATTATTCAAATTAACTGGA
>CAYPTZ010000724.1:0-2464 GCA_964413395.1 uncultured archaeon
GCGACAATAAATCAACTCTATCACAATCATCCTGACAAGTCCCAATTAGCAATGGCTGAATCTATTCAAGATGCTTTTGGGCTGCTCCGCAATGATCCCAATGGGAATGTAGCACTCGATAGTTCAGGTCATATAGATTTATCCTCCATACTACATTTGTTAAGCACGACAGGAATTTCATTTAAACGATGGTGGCAAAATTTTTGGCGCTCAGGTTTACTTTCAATTAATGATAAACGTAACTTAATGTTTCAACATTTAAATTATAAGACTTAAATTGGGGAATGAATATATTGCCTTTTATCACATATGAACAAATTGCTGAAGAGGAAAGAAAATTTCTGGAGGACCTTGCCATTGACCTCCCAATTTTCACAAATTGGGACCCTAATCCATATACTCCAGGGATATTAATAGAAAAATCTCATATCGTAAAACTTCGCATTGCGAAAGATCAAAATTTGATAGCAGTCCCTGCATCTATTGGTCATCTTACCCATCTTCGAGAACTATATATTCAAAATAATGGGTTTTATGACCTCCCCGATACTATAGGTGATTTAACCCAGTTGACCCTATTAAATTTATATAATAATAAATTTGAGGTCATTCCTGAAACAATTGGAAGATTGATCCATCTGAAATCATTGAATCTTGGAAATAATTACCTAAGATCGCTCCCTTCTAGTATTGGGTTGTTAATTAATCTTAATCATTTATATTTGTATAATAATTTACTCACACAATTACCCTCTTCCTTAGGAAATCTAACTCATCTCACAGGACTAGGATTGAGTGGAAATAAATTCTCAACTCTCCCGGATACCTTTCAAAATCTCAGTCAATTAACGGGATTAAATCTTTCCAAAAATAGATTTACTGCCCTCCCCGATTGGTTCTCCTCTTTCGTTAATCTTGAAGGATTATATTTGGATGATAATCCATTTACGACACTCCCTCCTTGTCTTCAATTACTTCCTCATCTTAAAATATTAACATTAAGTAATACTTCGATACATTTTTTCCCTAAATGGTTTCCTTTGATGACATCTCTAGAATCGGTGCATTTGATGTATGTTCCCTTATTTTCTCTTAGGAATCTCCCTCAGCGCTTCTATTTCCACCATGAGACTGATATAGAATGGGATTCGCTCCCTCCCTCAGCATTACAGATTGCTCGCACCATCAGTGAAAATGAATTATTCCGAATTTATGCCATTCCACTGGATAAACTTATTCAACAGTATATTAATGGCTCAGAATCGCTTAATACCTTGGAATATGAGCGAATCTTATATGAAATCACCCACAATTTATTGTGTTACCTTGAGCAAAAATTACCTGTCGATTCTCGTTTATTGCAGAATATTTATCTCCGAAATAAAATCTCGCTTGATATAGATATGGATATTTTACTGTAATTTTACTCCTTATTCTGTTCCTATGTATTCTAAAACTTTAATTGAAACCTTTGATATGATAAGTACCCTAATAAATTATCTTTATCAAAAAATTCAAATATTATCTGCATTTATCTAAACTAAATGGGCGGTTAGTCTAGCCTGGATATTAAAAAAAATTCAATTTTTTTTTATCAAAATGGTACTGGCCTTCGGAGCCAGGGATCGGGGGTTCGAATCCCTTATCGCCCACCATTTTTCTATATTTTTAGCTGATTTCTTAAATGGGATGATATCTTTTCCATATATTCCAACTGAGTATCACAGGGAATTCAAAATTCTAAACTTGGTGGGTAAAAATGAAATCAATCATAGGAAAAAGGCCATTCTTTTCGAGTTAAGATGAATCAAAAAGGAGTCCCCAATCTACGTCGCATTTATGCTTTACTAAGTCGCGGATGGTCTCAATAATATCTTCAGGGGAGATAGTATCCTCATTATTGTCGATATTTAGATATTCCAAGGTAGTTAACTGGGCTAAGGATTTGGGGAGAGTCTTCAAGGAATTTTGAAACAAATTTAATGTGCGGAGTGTGGCTAATTTTTTCATGGAATCGGGAAGGGTTTCAATCAGGGAATATTCGGCATAGATGGTATTAATTTTTTGGAGATTTCCGATAGTATCGGGAAAGGTCTGGAGATGTGATTGGCGAATGCTTAAAATCTCGAGGTTGGGAATTTTTCCAATGCTGGGAGGGAGGGAGGTAAGATTATTTATATCCAAGGAGAGTAAAGAGAGAGATATTAATCCTTCTAAGGTATTTGGAAGCACATTAATCTGATTTTCATTCAAGTATAATTTTTTTAATCTATGCAATTTCCCAAAATTCTGAGGAATAGTGGTCAACAAATTTTTAGTGAGCTTTAAAAATTCTAACGAAGAAAGGTGATGAATATTTTTGGGGAGATGGGTGATTTTATTATAAGATAAATCTAAATATCGGAGTTTAGTGAGGTGGCAAAATGATGAAGGAAGGCATTTGAGTTTATTATAGGCAGCATGA
>CAYPTZ010000725.1:0-2459 GCA_964413395.1 uncultured archaeon
TTGATGAAAAAGCATTATTTTTTGGTGATTTTATTAATAGATCTGGGGTTGAATGTATTCAATATTTTATTGATGAAATCAATCTTTCATTCGATTGCCTTGTGGCAGCTAATGATGATATGGCAATAGGGGCAATAAGTGAATTAAAAAGACGTAAGATCTCAGTACCTGATACAATAAAAGTGACTGGTTTTGATGATCAAATCAATGCAAAATTATGTAATCCTCCTCTCTCAACGGTGAGGGTTCCTACTGCTGATTTAGCTCTTCAAGCTATTGATGCAATCAAGAAAATGATAGGGGGTCAAGAAGTTAATGAAATCATACAGTTACCTGCAAAAAATGTGATAAGATCGTCCTGTGGTTGCGATAGTGCAAATAATGGAATCAATGAACAATCGTTTGACATATTACCCAAGGATAATGACACTATTCTTAACTTAATTGACTCATATCGAAATATTGGATATACTCGGGATATAAAGTTACTAGAAAAAACGATTCCATACCTACTTAGTAAAACAAACATTCGATTTTGTAATATTGCTTTTTGGAAAGAATTTAAATTAGAACAATTAATCTCTATATTGAATTACGATAATAATGAAGCAAAAATAAGTCAATCGAATGATATTTTCACATCACCTTATGAAATATTGAAAAAAATCCTTAAAACGGATAAAACTTACAATATGCGGCTAAGTTCAATAATATTTCAAGATAAAATCATTGGAACCATTATCTATGAAGTTGAAAAGGGGGTAAATCTTTTAGAAAGTGCCATGCGTACGAATTTACTCGATAATTTGGCTAAAAGTCTCTATATTCATAAATTATTAAATCATTATTAAATTTGACCCATGATAACGAATAATATATGCTTTTTTTTTATATATTTTGATTTGGTATTAAAATAGTTTTTTTATACTTATTTCATCATCCATATCAATATAACTATTATACACACATGTTCCCACTAAATTATGCATCGAATTTGCAAATGTATATCCAAATATTGATGTTATGACTACCAATATCGTTGGAATTGTACCAAGATTTGTTGAGAACATATCAGATCCTGTATAATAACTCGAAAATACTATTAAAATGGGAAGTTCAAAGATTAGGTATAGTAGGGATGAGGAAAGCAAAATTCGTTTGGGATGTTTCTTTAACAGCTGGAAATTTTCTTTAAATGCTTTTAATAGCGAACCTTGAGCCGTTAACGAAGGAAAAGTTAAAAAAAGGAGAATATTGCCAATAAAGTTAAACAGATAAATGAATAGGAAATAGAAAACTCGATTTAGTCCTGCGATTGTCTTCAAATCAACAAGGGGGAACATTATAAATATTATTGAACAATTTGTAATTACCGCCAAAAATATATATTGCCATCCATATTTCAGGAAATAATAAAACCCGCTTTTACTTTCCGCAAAACCATCTCCAGAAGACATAATATCATAGGCTAAACCATATCCTGATCCATAAAATCCCCAAAAAATAATTATTTCTAAGGGAAGTATTATAGAAGTAGTAAAAGATGCAATATATAATTCAAGATCGATCATAGGATCGTTTAGGGAACTAATAATAATTACATACAATAACATTACTAAAATAACCACAATTAACATTCCCACAAAAGAGAATAATGAAATTCCAACAAAAGCTTTAAAATTTTTCTTTAAAAGTTGCCAACTTAATTTAATATCAACTACAGAGGGATGTTCCTTTGAGGGATTTTCAGTTGATTTATCTTTCACTATCGGTTCCATTGTTTGTTTACCTTGCTTTTCTGTAAGATTATGATATTATTAGAAATTTCATTTATTAAAATTGTTTTTGATCTTTATTTTTTTTTGGAGTTGGCCAAATATATTGAAATTTGTATTGTTTTGCAGTTGCTCGATAATATTTTAGCTTAATATGATATTCGTTAATTATGATATGTGAAGGAGATACTAATTTATGCAATACCAAATCAATTAAATGCCGTTTCACTGTTCCAGGGTTCCATTTTGTTTCAGTACTTAATTCCATAATTGTCTTTTCTTTATGAAGAAGGAGTTCTAAAATTTTTTTTTTTTTTTCATGTTTTAGAATAGAAATAACTTCGATATTTGTAATGATCATTTCATCTTGCTGAAAAAATGAATTGGGCAAATTTCCATTATGATTTGAAGAAGAATTAAAGTGATTCGAATTCTGTTTCGTCATAATCAAAGCCCTATGTAATTACAAATTTCAAAATTAATAAATGTAATAAATTTACTTATTTTTCGTAGATTTTTTTTTAATTACAAATTAACCATTTAAAATCTATATAGAAAAAATAAAGTAAATACTTCCTATAAAAAAAAAAAAAATTTAAAAGGCTAAATTTATGTTTTCATTAAGAATTTTTCTCAGCTAAGATCCCTCCAATTCCGGAACCAACCGCTAATGAAATACCTGAA
>CAYPTZ010000726.1:0-2048 GCA_964413395.1 uncultured archaeon
AAAGAAATTGATTTAAAAATGGTAAATATAATCCAAATTCCTTGAGGAAGAAATTTCAGCAATATTATATAAAATAATAATGAAATTCCATAATTAATGTAGCTAATTATCAAACCTGTTCCTGAAAGATCTAACCATTCATTTACCATTGGTA
Organism: uncultured archaeon; assembly: GCA_964413395.1. GTDB lineage: Archaea > Asgardarchaeota > Lokiarchaeia > Sigyniarchaeales > Promethearchaeaceae > Lokiarchaeum. The sequence continues at coordinate 155 of CAYPTZ010000726.1, forward strand.
ATTGGTTCGGATTATAATAAATAATTAATAATATAATATCAATTATTGCAATAATCCACCCTATTAATCTTAATATCAGTAATTTTGTCTTCTTTTCAAATTGTGAAAGAAAAATATTTCGATTTTCTTTAGAATAAAATATTGTTTGGTTTTCTAAGAAAATTGTTCGAAAATTTTGGGGTAATGCATTACAAACATAAACCAATAGAATGGCTAAAATTAAAAAGACTGAATCAGATTTCAAAAGTTCAGAATTAAAATAATTATAACTTTCTAATTCTAAAATGGCAATATGAGAAATAATATTAAAAATTTCTGCAAATATTAAAAAATTTGCCAGCAATTTAGGAATTTTAAAAGGATTTTTCCAGTCTTCAATTTGAAGTTGTAAAGAATTCATATTTAAAAATATCATAATATATCTTATATAGTTGATTTCTTAGAACACAAAAAAGAAAAATAAAAGGAGATATAATATTACATCCGATTATTAGATCCGAAATAATTTCAAAAATGGCATATTTAACCAATAGAATCTTTATTAGAATAGATATTTCCGAAGAATATTGCGAAATTGCACGAAATCGCTTGAAAATAGCTGAAATTGAAAAAAGTAAATTATCGGAATAAATTATATATATAGATGATTTTTCAAAAAATTATTGTTATTTCTAATTGAATCTAAAAAAATATTGTTTTTATATTTACAGTTACATTATATAAAGTAAGATAAAAAATGGCTTTATCACTAGGAAAATGTATCGATCCAGGTTTTTTTGGCTTAAAAATTTCCTTCTCACCCGAAAAAAGTAATCAAATAAAATTTACTGAAAAGAGATGGAGAAACAATCCCATTTTTCGATTTCAAAGGAAAAATTTCAATAAATTCCTAAATATTAATTATAGTGTTTCAAATATTAGTTGTGTTTTATCAGCCAATAATAAAAAATATCATTTTAAGTCAAGTAAAACATTTACCCTTAAAGATTTAAAGAAATCTCAAGATATCGATATTTTTCCAGATTATCCACTTAAATTATCCAAATTTAAATTCCTAGAATTAAATTTCATCGAAAATCAGTCTCAAACCCAGATTCAGGCAATTATAAAAAATAAAGAAGAAATCAACTATACCTTTCAACCTTCAAAAAATCCTGATTTATTCATTAAATGTCAAATTAAAGAGCAACCTGAATTTGTACAATTAAATTATAATTTTATTAATAAAAATATTAACCAATTTCAGTTTTCCATCCAGATTTCTGAAAATAAATTCATTATCAAGCTGAGGGATAAGCTAAAAAAGGAAGTCAATTTTCTTTGGGGAAAAGATCATTTTGAACACATATATTTAGAACAAAAAGTTAATGATACCATTCAAACCTCAGTTGAATTACGGGATCTTCAAATTATAAAAAACTATTTTCAATTATTTTTTGATAAAAATTCAATTAAACCCCCAATAATAAATCCATATAAAGAATTTGCTAATACATCTTCGAAAAAGAAAGATCTTAAGCAATTGTTAAATAAATTTAAAAATTTAAAAATTCTCATCGATTTTTTAAACGAATATTCCAAGGTTTACGATAATATTCATGCCTTTCTAAAATTAAAAGAAATTAAGAAATATTCAATTATGAATAATTTTTATTCAGAATCTGATTTTCAAAATGAAAACTTGATTAGTGATATTCATGTGTATTTAACCAATAGTAATGACACTAATGCGAATAAGTTAGAAGAGGAATTTGAATCAAAATTTAATCACGATAAGGAGAATCATTATGAATTCGCAATCTCATTCTGGGCAAAATCTCTGGAATGAATTCATTTTGTTTGGATGTTCCTTATTAAATATGCAGGAATGCATCTATTGTAAATCTGAAATTGG
>CAYPTZ010000726.1:2058-2456 GCA_964413395.1 uncultured archaeon
CTTTTGGTCGCCCGTACTATGGATGTCTCCAGTTAATAATTGATAAATTGCATCTCAATCGAGAAAATATTTCAGTAGGAATACATAAAAAAGTTAAATTGGAATTAGTACATCGAAAACTATACGACATCCTCAACCTTTTTAAAAAATTGGCAATTCTTCGCATTTGGGCAGATTATCGACCAGTAAAATATGAACATAATTTTAACATCACCTATTTACAAGGATTAACAAAACATTCCCAATATATTTCAAAAATCATTCAATTAATTGGTAAATTACCTTGAAATGATCTAATTTTTTTATGGTATATGTAAATCTCCCTCATTTTTATCAAGTATTATAAATGTTTGTCCCCCTTTTTATATTTTGAAAAAATTTTTAGATTAATAAAAATG
>CAYPTZ010000727.1:0-2452 GCA_964413395.1 uncultured archaeon
TTGCCTGGTCTCGCGCCTCTTGATATTTCTTCTCGAGTCCTTTTCTAGCGTTCCTTTCCTCTTGGATTTTTAGCTCGAGATAAGAAAGAACTTCCCTGAAGTCTAAAGCCTCGCGGATGGCTTCGTTTAAATCAGAAATCGTCCTGATCCTTGGGATTGGGTCGCCATGACGCATTACATTACGGTATTCGGGATTCCTCTGCAAATCGTAGATTTGAAATAACGTATAAAAAAAGAACTTGTCTTTTTCGTCCATTATTTCGTGTTCTATTAAGTCATTTTGTTTTTTCCGCTTTTCTTCAAGAATTTTAAAGACCTTTGTGAATTTATCCAAAATTATATCGTTAAGGCCGTATTCGTTCATTAAGGCGCTGTTTCGCCCCCATAAAACTTCGTATTTTTTCTTTTCTTTTTTGGGCATTTTGTAAATATCGTTATCAGGAGCCGATTCTGTCATTTCAGAAATAGCGCTTTGAATTTCGCCTTTTTCTTTGAAATATTCTTTCACGGTAAAGGCGAAATATTCTTGATCATCGTGGAATAAACTAACTAACTCGATTTCGGGATATTTAACCCAAGTCTCTGAATCCGCGATTTCAAAATATTCCTTTTTCTCGAACATCGTAACATATTCCAGATATTTTCGCTCTTGGAGGTATTCTAATTGTAGGATGGGAACCGTTTCAACGTTCCCGCTAGTTTCGAATTCGAGCGTGTCATGGATTGCTCTCGCAATGGTTTGACTGAATAACATGTTAAAAAATCTAAAAGCGTAATATTTATACTTGTTAACTCTCCCCTCTTTTAACACGAGAGCCTTAAATTGTAACGCTGGAGGTAAATGCACGTTTTTCACGTAATAATGCGGAAAGAATTCTAACCGTAAAATTCCATAGTTTTCGACCCGCCACCTGAATGTCCTCATCACGGCAAAGGGGTGAACCGAATAATAATTAAGGAAACCTTTCGTTTTTTTCTGTAAGGTATAACGCCAGTACAAGTTCATCTCGGTTTGCTCACTTTTCTCGCAATTTACTAATCGTCCTAATCGGACGTTCGTGTAACCTTTTTCTTTTGTCACGTAAAGAATAGGACGCTTATTATAAGTGTACGCTTTAAAGACGACAACCATCAAGATATCGGACGCGATTATCATGAACGTGCCCCAAAAGCCAAAACTATCTACCATCCATCCGAAGACGCCGAACATGTTAAATGTGATCTGAGGTTCCGGCTCGGGCTCTGGCTCCGGCTCTGATTTTGGCTCTGGTTCTGGCTCTGATTTTGGCTCGGGAGTTCCTTCCTCTTCGCTTATTTTTAATAACGAGTTTGTATATAATAAACCAACGTCTTCGAGCGACACGGAAGCGTTATAAATCCTGACCGCATCGATCTTTCCGTAGAAGAAATTAATATTATTATCGCCCCCTCCAATATTACGGATTGTCACGTATTCGTTGTAGCGTCCGTTTTGCTCGTGTGGAATCCGTAGGATTTGTTCTTTTTCGAGATAAAACGTGGCGTGCGTTTCGTCCACGATCACGACAACATGATACCATAGGGTCGCGTTTAACACCTTGTCAGTCTTCATCGTCTTGCCCACGCTATTAAATCCTTGCAATAAAAACTCAAGCGAATTATTTTCGTTCACTTGTAATAAAAACTTGCTCGCTCTAACATCGTCAGGATTCGATTGAACGTATATTGGCCTTGAATTGGCCCCGTCTTCGCTTAACGAAATGAAAAAAGAAAGCGAAAACGTGCTTGTAGTCACGAGACTGTCGCTTAGCTTCACGTGCGATTCGTTGTTAAAATATCCGCATCGATCAAACTTCCCGGTGCTCACAGTTATTGCTCCAAAGGACGTCCCGTGAAGATTATCGTTGTAGTCAACGACCTCGTTAGGATTTCCCGCCCAATAATTTTCGTTCATGTCGTACCGAGCGTAGAGATCGGTTTCCGTGGCGTTAGGAGAATCTGCCAGCGTTGTCATGGCCAAACACGACATTATCGTGAAGACAAGGGCAAGAACCAAGCTCCCAAGTACGATCTGTTCTTTTTTTATCATTTTCAATTTGTATTTTTTTATTTTATTTTATTTTATTTTAATTTATTTTATTTTAATTTATTTTATTTTAATTTCAAATTTTTTTTATAATTCTCTTTTATTGCATGGACTTGATTTCAATAACTCGTTTAAACAGCTATTTATTTCTTCATAATAATAATCATTTTTCTTGTTTTTAGATTTTTGAAAGTCTCTAAAAGCACCACAAAATTCACCACCACCATCTTGAGTGCAGGTATATGAATTTGGGCTGGCATATTTACATTTTTTATAAAATTTACATCTCATTTTTTCATTATCGTCCTTTATAGATTTTTATTTTAAATTTAAATTTTTAAACTATTTTTTATTTGAGTCTTTTAAATAATAGAAAGTCTCTCCGGG
>CAYPTZ010000728.1:0-485 GCA_964413395.1 uncultured archaeon
TACAAGAAAATACAACAATACTACTTAATAAGGATAAGAAAAATAAATTTTTCAAATACAGCATAAGGGATTATAAAGAAGTAGAAATCAAAAAACTATTCATGGCTGAGGATTTGAGAAGAATGAATTTGGAAGCATTTGATATTAATTTAGATATTGATAAACTGAAAAATGAGGAGGAAGAAAACCTTCTTTATAAGAAAAAAATTTATTCAGGGGAAATTACTCCGCCGATTCTCCCGATTGGGGCAAAATTAAAAAATAGGGATGAAAAACGATATATTTTTCAAAAAGAGAATATAAAATATATTGGAATTACATCAAAGAAACAAATGAAAAAACAGGAAAAATATGCTTTAGACCATAATTTGATAATGGTTTATTTCAATGAAAAAGTACTATAATTGTTGGTATGTCAAAAGTTAGGTTTTTTTTCTGAATTCTTTTCAAGGTATTTGAATATTACCGATTTCAATTTTTCAACC
>CAYPTZ010000728.1:495-2447 GCA_964413395.1 uncultured archaeon
TGCAGTCAACCCATATAGGACGACCATTTCTTTGAATCTATCAGATTTTCAACTGTGGATATGGATATTGAAATGATAAATTGAAAAAAAATGAAATGATAAAAAAAATAGAGTTGATACAAAAAATTTTTTAAATTTTTTATAAAAAAAGAGTGAATTTCTGAATAAATAAAAACAAAGTTGCGAGTTTTCAAAAATAAGGTATAATATTCAATAAATTATGTGATAAAATTTTACCAAATCTTATAAATTCTTAAATTCTTTAATAGTATTACACATTTGCATCATCCATCACCTTTATTATAATTAGAAAATGAAAATAAAATTAACCATACTAAAGGATTATCGGATTTGATTATAAAAACTGATTTTAATCTTGATCATAAAAAGATGTTATCTCTTCCAATCGGTTTTTCAACCAATATGAAAATGATCTGTGTTCTCTTTTAATTTCACAATCTTTCCAAGTATATATCATTGGATCATCATAATAAGGTTTACAATAAAAAAAATGATATACATCCCCACTCCAAACTTCAAAAATAAAGGTATTTTGGGGGAATTTGTTTTCATAGCATTCAAGATCCATTCTATAAAATAGCATCTTTCTAAAAGTAAATAATCTATTATAATGAATAAAACTATCATTGCTAAATTTTCCTGACCTTTTTCCCATTGATTTTAAAAATAGTTTATAGGATTCTGGAAGGGAGACCTTAAAACACACCTCTAATTTTACAATCTCAGCATCAGAACAACCAATAAATTGTTCTGGTGAAGCAATTTTCAAGGAAATTTGTTCATCTTTAATTTTTTTTTATTAAGTCAATAAACGTATTGTTTTCACCTTATTATTCTTTTAATTTATTTTTCAATTCAATTGTATACTTATCTAGTGTGATTTTTTGTATATTTTATTTTTTGTAGAGGTTTTTGTAACAATTCAAAAATAATGAGAAATTGAACTCAAAAATATTACCCAAATATGTTTTTTTTGAACTTATATCTTTTTTGTGATCATAAATAATGAGAATTTTATCCAAAAATATTGAGAAAAAATCCCACTTTTTACAAAATAAATGAGAAAAAGTTCAAAAATTACTTTATTCTCTACTTCTAAATATGATTAAATCACATTATTGCCTTTTTGAATAAAAAGAATACTTCTATAAAGCGAGGATCTTACTTAATAAAACAGAGAAAAAATGTTAGATAAGTGAAAATTGAAAAAAAATTCAAATTAGATTTCTATTGATTTTTAATAAAGATAATAATATCTTCAAAATTAATAAAATAATATATTGACATATCAAATTGATAGGAATATATTTATAGATTAATTTTAAAAATTAAACAATATATGAAATTAAAAGTAAAAATTCGATTAATTGTTATTGGAATTTTCAACATCCCATTAATTGTCTTTTTTTGCATTTTCTTAACAAATCATCAATTTTTTGAATCATTATTGATGGTAATAATGGAATTTTCTTTGATTCTTTTTGTATTTTTAATAGAAAAGTTAGAATACTTTCAAACTCAATCTCAAAAGCTTTTTAATCTTGAACTTAAGAAAATTCCACTTTATAGTAATAAAAAATCACGATCTTTGAAAAAACGCTTGAAAAAAATAAAATTATCTTCTATTAATTCTAATGATACACCCAAAGGATGGATAATGAAATACTCTATGCAATTTCAAGAATTACTTAATGATCCCGAAGGTTATCAATGGTTCGCTGATGGATTACAAAAATTATTAGATGGAAGAGGAGGACTTGATTCCTATTATCTTTCAGATGCATTAATATCGGTGCCTCTATTATATTCATTGAAAGAACAAATTTTTAATTTATTAGAAGATCGAAAATGTAGAGTGGCCATCTTTGAAGAAACAGGAATGGGAAAAACCCAATTACTTCTTCAAATTGCCTATCAATGGTCAATCGAAA
>CAYPTZ010000729.1:0-2444 GCA_964413395.1 uncultured archaeon
TTAATATTGGTGTCAATAACTTCCATTATTCCTATAAAAAATGGGAGGGGGAGTGCTTCGGATTATAAAGATTCTCTGGGAGAAAGTTTTCAATCAGCTTCGGCGATTCCTGTGGGGTGCAGTGTTGAATTAAGTCAGCTAAATTCAATTCAAGGAAATATTCTATTTCATTAGCTTCAACCTCAATATGTTCAGAATTATGGAAATAAGGACTTGTCCCAAGAATTTCTCGATTTTCAATAATGATTGAAGGAAGATGTGTTATCATGCCTTCAAATGAGAGGGTATTAACATTGACAAGGGTGTCCTCAACATTATATCGCAAAACTACAAAAATCTAATTGAAATTTTCATATGGTGAAAAATCTTCCTCATTTTTTATAAATAGTTCAATACCTATTTTATTTGATAAATATGAAAAGACGAACCTTTCAAATATTTATGACTAGCATGATATTATTTTCATTTTTTTTTATGATTGTAGCAAATGGAGAAGAAATGGATAATAATAAACCAGAAATTTATTGTCAGTTAACCATTCAAGACCAACTTCCTACACTTAAATTAAATGTAGTAGAAGAATTGGAATCAAATTTTGAAATGTGCATAACGGATTTATTTGAAGCAATAGATGAAAATGACGATGGATATTATTCCGAAGGAATAGATACAATAGTAGAGAATTCAGCGATCTCTTTTTCAGAGACAAACTGGAAGATTGATATTTCACTAGATGCTAATAACAATACAATCATGGAATTATCTATGGATAACAATTATGATTTTGATTTGAATGTGAGATTTACTCATAGTGGTGGAGTTCAAATTGGAATAATCTATAAAATCGAAAATTATAATTTTATTAGTCAAGATGAATCAGCATTATTAGTTTTTGGAATGGATCTAATGTTGAACAGTACAAATAATAATGAGACAACTGAAAATTCAATACCGAGTCCAGATCATGACCGGGAAGTGTCATATTCATCAAATTATCAATATTATGGAATTACAAATAACCTCCGTTCGGTATATTATCAAATTGAAAATATTGCGAATACCACTGAAGAAATACCAGTTGGTTTATCAATAGGTAATATTATACAGGATTCTAATAATACAATTAAGGAGAAAATATTTACATCCTATAATAATTTTGGTGGTGGTTTAGAGCATAAAGCTCTTTTTGGAACATATTTAACTGACTGTAGCATATGTGGACCTTATTTAACTGATCCTATTGGCGATTCAGATGGTATTAGTATAAATGGAACTTCACTTGGATGTATTAGTGTTAGTTCTTTATTAGGAATAATAATTCATTTTATTTCCAAGAAAAAACAAAAGAAACTGTAAATATTTAAATTTATAGAGAAATTTTTTTGAGATTAAACAAAAAAACAATATAATTAGGTATTTTAATGAGATATTTGAACAAGTATAATAGAAAACAAAATAAAATAAGCTATAGAATTAATGCTCAGAAGAAATTCTATTTATACAAAAAAAAGAAAAACACTAGATACTTGTTTTTTTTATCAATTGTCATATTTTGTATAAGTGTACCTCAATTTTGTTTTTTTTTTAGTGAATTTAATGGTAAAAATAATTATGAGACGAATATTAGGGAGAGAAAGCCAAGTACGCAAAATGGCAATAATTACTCTCTTGAATATGAAAATGATTTTCTTTTATTAAATGTGGGAATCAAAAATGATTATCCCTTTATTATTTTCCAATATAAAAATCTATCAACATTTAATTATAATATTACTTTTTCTCACATTTTTGAAGTTCAAGATTTAAATCAAAATGGAAATTTTGATCCTACTATCGATTTAATAGTAGATAATTCAACTCTCCAAATGAATCAATTAAATTGGACATTGCATTCGGTTTTTGATGAAGAATTTAATAATTTAGATGTAAATATAACAGGTGATTATGAAAATCAGACAATCCAATACACATTCCAATTTACTGATTCTTCTGATTTTAATTTTAATTATTCCATATCAGGATATGAATCGAAAAAGAATGAATCAAACATTTTGTTTGTATATGGAATAAAATTTGATATTATTGGAAAAGATACTTATATTGATATTTTATCAAATGAAATCAATTTTGGACCTAATGGACTCTTGATAATACATCCATTGTTCACATCAGAGGGTGATGAAATTACTGTACATACAAATTTTCAAACATTTAATAATGAAAGTATTTTATATTTTTCGATTCCACTTTTCAATAATTCAATAATATATAATTTTTCAATAGAATTTACTCCTATTGATATCTTCCATCCCCCTCCTCCACCACCCTTTTCTATATCTGACCCAATACTATGGAAAATTCTTATTATTACATTTGTAATTATTAGCGGAATTTTTGGATTAGCACTTACACAAGAAAATTTCAGAAAATTTTTATTAAATAAT
>CAYPTZ010000730.1:0-2440 GCA_964413395.1 uncultured archaeon
TTTCAACCACTTCTAATCCTGAAATAAATTTTGAAGGAAATTTATTTGGTTCTTCAAATTCATAAAGCAAATATAAATTTTTTAAAAGTTTTCTAATATTTTTTTCGTTATTATCGTTATGTTTCATATATATAGTGAATAAATAATTAGAAAACAAATAAAAGAATTGATAGGCAATTTTATTATAGTAAGATTTTTTTTTTTGGAAATTATAACTTAGGAGAAATAAACTTTGGGAATCGAAATATATTCAAAAGATATAATTAAAGGTTTACTGTTTTCTGTTTTTGAATATGATGGTCCCACACCGATTGTATGTTTCCCTGAAAGTATGTCAGATTTAGATAAAATTAATATTTCTATGAAGACAATTAGTCTTTTAATGGGAGAACGCACCTACCAAGATGGAGAAATTCTTGATTCCATCAAATACTTTGGAATTCTACCTTTTCCTGATCTAAAAGTAACAGCATTAACTTATTTTTTCTTATTGCATGATGAAGATGCACGAGGACAAGCAAAAGCATCAACAATTTCACTCTTAGTTCAAAGTAATTATTCTGCAGTTTTATATGAAAATATGAAAGATCTTTCACTTTACTTCTCCGAAACCGCAGATCAGATTACAAATAAAAATTATCTTCAAAATTCTAAAGAATTATTAACATCACTTCTTGAAAAAATCGATAAATTTGTCTCAAATATCAATGCCCCACTTAGTTCTTCCCGAAAATTTAAACTATTATTTACAGGTCTCGATGCTAGTGGAAAAACAAGTTATTTACGCGCCATTAAACAGAAATATAGTGAATTGACAGGAGTTAAACCGACTAAAGGAATCGAAAGAGAAGAAAATCGCATTTTGGGAAGAAATTTACTTGAATGGGATGTTGGTGGTCAATTAAAGTATCGAAAAAATTTCCTTAAACAAGCAGATTTATATTTATACGATACTAATCTTTTAAATTATCTTATCGATGTTCGTGATGATACTAGATATGGAGAAGCCATCGAATTTTTATTACAAATTCTTACAATTTTTAGATCATTTAAGCAATATCCTCCCATTATTCTTAATTTTCATAAAGTTGATCCAGATATCAAAGAAGATCCAACCTTAGTAAAGAATATTCAAATTTTAAAGCAACAAATTTTAAAAATAACTCAAGATTTTACGGTCAAATTCTTTAATACCTCCATATTTGAACCCTATAGTCTAAATAAGGCCTTTTCTGAAGGTATATCACTAATGTCACCTAATCGTAAAATATTAAGAGGACAATTAAAGTGGTTTGCACAAGAAATTGGAGCAGAATCTGTTTTATTGATAAATGAAAATAGCATAATTATTTCTGATTATTCAAAAGATCAGATAACAGGAAAAGTTTCAGAAATGTCCGCACCTCATTTTCAGAATCTATATAGGACATTCTCAGATTTTAAATTACTAAAGCAAAATCGAGCTTTTTGGCATATGGATAATGAAGTTATCTCATTTTATAAATTAACTTTGAAAAATATCGTTGTTTACTTACTTTGTTTAGCAGAGGATAAAAAAAATATAGTTACAAAATTTCAGAAATTACTTCCAAAATTTGAAGAGAAAATTAGTGCTTTAATCGAAACCTACCTCTAAAATTAATTTTTATTTCTAAAAAAGATTTTTTTTAGGAATTATTGATAGCACCCTTTGGAAGTAATTCTGGATTCTTTTTTAAATGGTTAAATACTTTTATAATGGAATTATATACATTCATTTCTTTCTGGAATAATGCACAAGATTCATAAATTCCCATGAAATTTTCTTGACTTATTTCCTCTTCTGATAATATTAAATACTCATCAGTAATTAAATTGGAAATTTCATCCTTATTATAAGTATCAGGTAAATCATGCTTATTGATCATTATAAGTAAAGGGATTTTAGCTGTAAGATCTTCCAAAAAATAACTTTTTAATTCAAGAAACGATTTCATATTGGCATCTATTGTTTCCTTTTGCCCATCTAGCACTAATATTATCGCATCTGAACCTTTCAAAATTTTTTTTCGAAGAGGTTTAAGGTTTTCTTGACCAGCAACAGTAAAAAGATGAAAATAAATATTATGTTGAATCTTAGATTGAAAAATACCTCTATCAAAATATAATGTTGCACCATTTGCCTTAGCAATTTTAGTTAATGGCCCAGTTGGAATGAATTCATCTGTATTTTTATCAGTGGTTATTTTATGGAATGTATCTGTAATTGTGGTTTTACCTGATCCAGCACAACCATAAATTACCACTTTCCAATACAACTCCCCACTCATGTTAATTTTAACTATTGAAATATTCCCCCTGAATTCATAATCCTCTAAAGACCTATAAATATATTTAAAGATTCAGAAACAGTGTATAATGTTATAGATGATCTTATCTTGGTCTACGAAAAATTGTCGTC
>CAYPTZ010000731.1:0-2431 GCA_964413395.1 uncultured archaeon
TTGATGATCTACTTCAAACTCATAGAACTCTGGAATCGGATTTGAAACGCGCATTAATTCCATGGATTGCTTTGTGTCAAAAACTCCCATGCCCATAGTATCTTCCAGATATGTGATTGATTCACTCTGCTGATAGACCACATAATAATGGCTCTTCGGTTCTTCATTCGCATTTTCGACTTCACCATAGGATTCTTCCGCTGATTGTTGAATCACAGCCATCTCCGAATCGGTTATTACGCACGAATCCCATAGGCCGTCGGCATTCCAATCATAAAAAACTTGGTCTTGGAGATTATCTGTAAAATTGCCGATCCCTGCTCCATCGAGATATTGGATTTGGAACGAATATTCACCGATTCCATAAAGATCAAAAGATTGATGTTGGATCCAAGGGATTTCCACCAAATCAATGGGTGTTTGGATCGCATGCCATGTAAGTCTCGTTGTAGGGTTATACCAAGCCAGCATGTTATTCTGAAGGGTATTTTTTGGTTCATCAAAAGAATATTGAAAGAGAGTGGCTAGGGAGGGATCTATGGTGGCAGCACTGGTATTATATTTAACAATAGCAGCTGAATATAACACTAAATTTTCTGATCCCAATGTTCCCCAAAATGTTAAGTTGCGGAGCAATATCTCTTGAGTGGGGTATTTGAGGTCAATCATCGTCGTTTGAGGGATATAATTACTGTATAACTGAGTAGGTGTCAAGCAAAACAGTTTACCTCCTGTTTCGAGATAGGCTAATGAACTCGTTTGATACAGGCCTAATCCTCGTAGACTTAACGTAGAGATGTTGAGATTCGGAGAGGTAGTATTGAAAACGACTTTAAATTCGAGCATATTGAGGGTATTTATAAGGTCTATCTCGAGATCTAACGAGACAAAAGAACCTTCCCCGCGTTCTTGGGTGATATTGATTTGTGTTAATAACGTAAACTGTGTTCCAAGATCGGAACCACCCCATAGTTCCAGACTTTCAATATCTGTGGCCGAAGCAATTGTCAAAGGTAGTGCCAGCTTGACATATTCAGAAGGATCTTTTTGTAGGGAGGTATAGACAGGACGAAGATCCATCAGATAATTTTCCTGATGCACACCGGTATAACTTGGGTTTAGGGGTAAATTTAAGAAACTATTTCCACCTTGGGATTCTACAATAGGTTCAAAGGGCGCTCTCAAACCATCATCATTTAACCTCTTCACATCCAAAATATCGCTGATAGATGTGAGGTGAATATCATCAAAATACACTCGACTGCGTAAATTCGAATACCGAAGATTAAACATCGCTTCCATCGCAAGATGGTCAATATTATATATACTATATTTGCCCCGAAAACGGAACTGAAGATTAGCTTGGAGATCTGAAGCCTGCCAAGTCGTTCCAAATGGCGCAGTCATCTCATAGGTGCCTTTGATAACTTTTGGATCAGAAAGATCGGCCTTACAATCTCCCCTTATTAATTCCCAGCCCGAACCACGATTAACTTCAAATAAAATCTCATCATATCCTACCCGACTTGCTTGGGTAGTATACCGGGGAAGGAATTCATAATCAATATAAATATGTTCCACATCAGTCTGAGGAAAATTCACATCGGCTAGACTAAATACATACGGACTGGATCCAGAGGGAGGACAAAGCGGAATATAATTGCCTAATTGAGGGCCATATGAAATATAGGCTTGTGAAAATACTGCGCTTCTTTGTACTGTATATATGTGATCTCCATTCGCTTCTTGCTGTGTATTATAAATGGCAATTTTTTGTGATTGTGCCAAACTTTCTGACTCCTTATATGTAAACACGGATTTGACTCGATGAGATGTCTCGGTATGATCCATAGAAGCCAAAGTCTCGGGCGAATATTCAACATCAAACACGCGGTCTTGCCAATCTGTGATGAGTAAATCTTCCTTGGAGGCATTCAAAGCGTAAGACACTTGCACTTGGGTAGTATAGTTGGCTCGCGAATTATTCACTAAAATAGATGACATTAATTCTGTGCGATATCCATTACGATTCTCGTTAATGGTATTTCCTGCAATTTGGGCAGCTGTTGTTGATTGGTTCAAAATCGCAGGCATGATAATCGTCGTTATTTTGCGTGTGACTAAGAGCTCAGCTTTGGTCTGAAAATCGAGATCCTGTAAATGACAATTATAGAGGGACAGAAAACCACTAAATACTGTCGGAGTCACAATATTTTCTAAGATCTCCTCACGATATCGAAGTGCTGCCATACATTCACCATTACTATCAAAATCTCCAAATTCATGATAGGTGGCCAAATTTGGTGTATTTTGACTCGTAGTAAACCAATCTAAATAGCTGGACTCATTAAGATCTAATTCCGGCGAATATTTGCGTTCATTCCGAAGGGAGATAATGGATTGTAAATCCTGCACACTGGAAGCCATCGAA
>CAYPTZ010000732.1:0-2429 GCA_964413395.1 uncultured archaeon
AAGTGATTGATATGAAAAAAAAAAAAAAAATATTGATGAATATTATTGTTTTAGCGATATTTGGGGGAGGAATTTTCTCATTTGAAAATTCTCAAACCTTTTTCCTAAATGAACAAAATTCATCTTTGATACCAATATCAGCTGCAGTACCAGAAAGTCCCATTATGAGCAACATTACTTCTCCTAATTATAATGGTTCTGTTTCTATTACATGGAGTTCAGTTATTGGAACAGACAATTATACACTTTATACATTTGACAGTTTTATCAATGAAGTCAACGGTTCTCTTTCGACTATGTATACTGGCCCAATAACATCGATGAATTGGAGTTTGCCGAATGGTACTTACTATTTTGCGGTTATCGCCTCTAATGAAAGTGGAGATTCAGATATTTCAAATTGTGTTGAAGTAACGGTAATACTTACAGAAATTCCCCTAGCACCTAATTTAAATCCGATTGCATCACCAGATTACGATGGAAATGTTATTCTCTCATGGAATTCTGTTGAAGGTGCAAATTTTTATATAGTTTATAGAAGCACATCTTTCATTGAGGCAACTGGTGGTGAACCTATGTTTGGCAATCTTACTGGTTCAACATCTTACCAAGACATTGGATTATCTCCAGGAGTTTATTATTATGTTATTACTGCCTTGAATAATTCTGGAGCATCAAAGAGATCAAATTGTGAAAATGTCACAGTAGAAATACCATTAATTGAAGAAACACCTCAAGCACCAGTGTTAAATATTTTTATACCAGATGCAGCAGATGGAACTTTCCATATTTCATGGAATCTTGTTCCTGGGGCAGATAATTATACATTATATAGACATAATAGCTATATTACTGAAATCAATGGATCAATAGATTATTCATTTACGACTCCATTTAATAATATCTTTAATTTATATATGGCTGATGGTACATACTATTTTGCAGTCATTGCCTCTAATGAAAGTGGTGATTCTGAATTATCCAATTGTGTATGTGTCATAGTAAATAATGCCATTAATCCTGAAAATACAAATGGAATTTGGCAAGAAGTAAATGCAGGATTATATTCCATTAATTGTACTGATGAAAATGGAATATTGTATATGTTGGGAGTTCTTGAAATATTACAGGAAGGAGAAATACGGTTATCCCATTATAATACAAATCCAACTTCTACTCCTGCAATTGAAAATGCACTATTTTCGAACTATTATCAAATTGAAGCAGATGAAAGTATCATAAAAGAAGGATCATTCAGAATGAATTTCTATTATGATGAATGGAATTTTACAGAAACTGAAGAGTCTTCTCTCTGTGTTTATCAATTAATAAATAATCAATGGTTTCCTCTTGCAGGAGAAGTTAATATTGTAAATAATAAAATTCAAATATTAAATGTAGATGCTAATGGGATATATGCCATAGGGATAAATTTAAGTGATGATAATTCAGAAACGGATTCTATTGGTGCAATTCCAGGTTATCCATTAAAATTTGTAAGTAGTTTTATTATACTTGGGGTATTATTTATAATAAAAAAAAAACGAGAATTAACAAAAATATAGAATTAAAGATAAAGATTTAGAAAATGAGCAGAATATATTTTACAAAAATTAAAAAAAATATCATTAATGCATTGTTTGCCAGTTTTCTTATCCTTTTTTTTTTTAATAGTTATACTGGACATTTATCCACTACCAATCCCAATCTTAGTAATAATATCGCATATTCTGCACCAATAACTAATCCAATTTTATGGAACGTATCAATATCTCAAAATGATATAGCAAATACTTCAAATATTCATGAATTTTATCAATATGACGCTCTTCTTTTAAATTACGATGTTGCCAATTGTAAAAATCTTAAATATTATTTCTTATTTGATGGATTTTTGAGTGATTTCGGTATTATCACTTCAGATCGGGAATTAATTATCCAAAAGATAAATTCTGATGATATAGGGGATCATATTCTATCATTAATAATTAGAAGTGACAATCTTGGATATAATATGTCTGGTTTTATACTTAAAAATGAAATATCTATCCATATTACAGAAAATAATTTAATAAGTATTTCAAAATATCTTCCTATCGGATTGGGGATAATAGGAGGAGTTATTCTAATTCCAATTTTGACACACTTTTTTTCAAATCAAATTATGAGTTCAAAGCTAAAAAAAATTTTAAAAAAATCAAAGTTTGGTCCATCTGTAAAGATGATGATTAATAATGATATATTCACTTCAAATAAAGAAATCATTAAAATTCTTAAAAATTTTAATGAATTTAATTCATTTGAATGCAATATCGACGAAATTGATGAAATTGACTTTATTAGATGCTTGGAAAAATAGAGAATAAAAAAAGATAAAAAAAAGATAAAAATGTCTCATCAATATGATTTAAATCTAAAAAAGCAAATTT
>CAYPTZ010000733.1:0-2429 GCA_964413395.1 uncultured archaeon
TATCTCCTTCATATAATGAATGAGGAGAATCTAAAGAACCAAGATCACTTGATTTATCAAGTATAAAATTAGATTCTGCTATCTTATGATAAATTTTTTGCATTTCATCTTTATTAATCCATTTGGAAGTAGGGAAATTATTTGTTGTATATGAAATTGTTGTACACCTTAAGATTAGAGAGATTAGCTAGACAGTAATGGAAAAAAAAAAAGAATTAACTTTTGATTATTGAATACATATTAAAAAAAGTTAAGAGATTTAATCTTTCATATGAAACGATCGAGATTTTTCAGTTGAAGCAGCAACAGCTTCAATTAATGCACAACGGATCCCATTTTCTTCTAGTACCGAAAGCGCTTCAATCGTCGTCCCACCTGGAGAAGTTACCATATCTTTCAAAACACCAGGATGTTTTTCTGTTTCTAGGAGCATTTTTGCAGAACCGAGCATTGTCTGAGCTGCAAGGTAATAAGCATCTTTCCGAGGTAATCCCATTTTGACAGCACCATCAGCTAACGCTTCTGCAATTACAAAGAAATATGCAGGTCCACTACCACTTAGTCCAGTTACCACATCCAATGTTTTTTCATTACAAAGGATAATTTTACCATTCATCTGAAAAATTTTTTTGATAATATTTTTAGCTTCTTCATCCAATTTTGGATCTAAAGTTATTCCTGCCGCACCCGCTCCTACTAAATAAGGAGTGTTAGGCATAACCCGAGTAATAAAACCTTTTTTACCTAAATAATTGTGATAAAATTTAATCTCTAAACCTGCAGCAATTGTAATAAATTTTGTATCTTTTATGTCAAATTTGGCGATTTCTTGAAGTATACTTGCCATAACTTGAGGTTTTACACTCAAGATAACATATTCTGCAATTTCAATAACATTTTTTAATGATTTACAAATAGTAACATTCTTATTTTCAGCAAATGGGTCTAAAATTGGAGTATTAATATCAAATAAGGCATATTGATGAAAAATTTGTTCTTTACTAGATAATAAACCTTGTAAAAAAGCAGATCCCATATTTCCCACTCCAATAAATCCAAGAGTCTTTGATTTCATATTCTTGCATATTAAAAATTAGGAAATTAAAAAAAGTTTCCCAAAATCTCTAATTTGGTATTGTAAGATTGAAAAACGAATTAATATACTAAATTAGATTTCGAGTAAAAAAAGAATTTTTTTTTTTTTTTTCTGAGATTAAAATCTTAAAAATGAGATTTTATCTAATGATATACTTAAATTGATATATCAGTTTAATAAACACACACCTTTTTCCATATATTTCTGAATTATAGCTAGCGTAATTAAGCTTTTTCTTAACGACAATTTTGTACGTACATTTAAAGTTGATTGTACATTAAATATACTTGAAATGTACTTCATTGGATTAACAAATAATAGTCTAATAAATACAAAAAAATGGTATAACAAATATGAGTGAAAAAGTAGAAAATGAAATAAAGAATGGAACGCTTCAAAAAAGTCCAGCTATTAGAAAAACAAAAGCAATATATATTTCTAAAGTACTTTATGGAGAATTTAAACGAATTCAAGAGGATTACAGAAATAATGGTGAAATTTATTCCTTAGGCCAAATTTCTCAGAAACACTATGAAGAATCACTACATATGAGAAGTCAAAATCTTGAAATTGATTTATTGAAAGAAGATATTAAAATTCTTCAAGCTGAAAATCAAAACTTGACCAAATTATTGATAAAAAATACAACTAATCCTGTGTCATCAGATTCTTTAATAAAAGAAATTACAAAATTAATGGAAGTGATGCTAAAATCTCAGAAAATTTCTTCAATTTCCAATAGTTCACCAATATTGAATCCACCACCACCACCAAATCCACCAAGCCCTCAGACACACTTAATGAATTCCATGGCAGAAAAGCATATTGATATTAATAAAATTCATGAAATTGAGGAATCAGTAAAAAAAACATTAGAGGATGATTCGCAAAACCAACATCAAATTGATGAGTCATTAAGAAATTTTTTGAAGGATGAATTAGAATTAGTTGTAAATACTAATCATGCAATTAAACCTTCAAAAGTAGATAAGAAAATTAATAAAAATTCAAAAAATAAGATGGAATCGTTAGAAGATTATAAAAAACGAAAAGAGATTCGGAAAAAAAATAAAAAATCAATAAAATTTGATAAAAAGTTTAAATTTTATGCAGAATCTCATCCAGAAAAGTATAAATGTCTTTAATTTTTTATTTAAATCTGTAATTCAAACAGTTTCTGAATATTTTTCGAATATGAACCTTAGTCCATTATTTTTCAATTCCTTCATTTATAAGTACCCAAAATTTTAATATCATCTAAAACACTTCAAACATTATTGTATGAATAGTAATAAAGGGAATAATATTTTCACTAATAATCATCTTAAGCGAA
>CAYPTZ010000734.1:0-2426 GCA_964413395.1 uncultured archaeon
GGTGCCATTTTTTTTTTCATATTTCTCATTTTTATCTTTTTTTCTTTATTAATGTTTTTTTTTTTTTCCAAGGGACTAATGCCCAAGGGTAAAGTCCATCAGGCTTCTTTTCAACTTTATGTAAATCAAACATCACTATCTCCAAATTCTCTAAAAGTGTGATTTCATCAGGAATTTCTTTGATCTCTGAAAATGCGATTCCCAACTATTTAATAGAAATTAAACTAAAAAAATATTTTTTGTCCACTTGTTTTTTAATTTTTAATCAATTTAGAATAGAGAAAGACAATCTTCATTTAGTTTGAGTAAATCCAATTATAATCAGTTTTTCCTAAAGTAATGATATAATCGACTTTTATATTTGATTTTAGTAATTCCTTTATTACATTTTGTGTGGTTGTTCCAGACGTAATAATATCATCAACTAATATTGAATTAACTTCATCGCAACCATTACGTATTTCAGTACATTCATATTCCTTATCATCAGAATTTGAAACTCTTCTCAAAATGTCATTCCAAATTGGAATATTCAATTTATTATGTAATTCTTTACAAATATATAAAACTGAATTCTCATTATAACAAGGCATTTGTGGAATAGGAATAATAAAATTAATGGGATTTTTAAATTGGATTTCTTGACTACTAATGGATGAAAAAAAGTTAGAAAATATTTTCAATATTTCAGTCTTTCCAACATAGGAATAAGTATTTTGTTCGACTATTTTTTCATGGATATAATGAGATTTAGCTTTTACTAACATTTTGCTATAGATTGGATATAATTGTTCACTACTTTGCCCAATAAATTCATCATATTCTTTTTTCGGATAAAATGGCCCAAGAAATAAAATTTTATTATGAAATGAGTAATTATTTCTAATCATTTCTAAAACAATATCAAATTTATCAAAATTATAAAAAATAAAATAATTATCAAAATCATCATTAAAGTTTGGATTAAAGTTAAGGTAAAATTTGCCCTTTATATATAATGGATTAGACTTTAATTCCTCATATTTAAAATTTCCATAATCAAATACGATTTCTTTCAATTTAAGCCACGGATTTCTGCGAAACACTCTCTTTATATAGAATTTGGTATACTTTGTCTAAGTTTGACAAATCGTTCTTAATTACAAATCCTCCTTCATCCCTAATAAGTTTCGGAATAAAAGAGTTTTCATGAGACCAATTCTTGGGCTCTAAACAAAATGTAGGCAATCCTAATTCATTGGAATATTTATATTGCCATTTTGTTCCAGATTTAAAAGTGCCCTCAATAAATATGCTTCCTAATGATAATTGAGCCGACAATCTATTTCGCATTTGTAAAGAAACCTGATTAACTCTATCATATAATAATCTTTGCGATAATAACGCACCATTTGATATAACTTCATTAATATATTTCCAGTTTTCTGGAGGATATACTTTCTCTACTCCTGAGGCTAAAACTCCAATATATCTTCCTTTGACAGATTGGGCCCCTATATATGCTTCAATATCCACGCCTTTGGCAAATCCATTGATTAGAGTTAATCCTTTTGAAGAAAGGTAAGTGGCAATTGCTCTTGTTTTATAAATTGCGTCTTGAGTAGGATTTCGAGTTCCACAAATTGAATATGAAAAACAATCAGAATCAAGAATGTTTCCTTTATAGAATATCAAATCTCTGTAATTTGCCTTAATTGATTTAAAAATAGTAGGGATATTTTTAGAATTCGGCGTTATTATTTTTATATTATGCTTACCGCAATATTTGACCATTTTATCAATTTCGGCATAATTTTCATTATTTTTTGTAGTATTGAAAAGTGAGTCGATTTTTTGATAATCAGTAAGTTTTTTAGATTTCTTAAAAAGTAATTTAGATACATTATCTTTATTTAATTTTTGAATATGCGATAAATTCATCTCTGGATTTCTAAATAGGTTTATTACCCCTAATTTTGAGAACTTTTCAACTCTAAGTAAGTAAATATAATCAGTAATAGAGTTATTTATTATCCCTTCATCCATCAAAGTCAATCACATAATTCAGATTAAAATCTTTACTTAATATAATTTAAAATTATTTAATAACAAATTATTTATAATTATTTATAATTATTAATTGACTTGATTGTATTGATTTAGTTATTTATTTTATTTGTTAGACTTTCCATATCTATTGATATTCATTATCATATTTCCAAATATATGAAGATATTTACCCTTGGAGTTTTACTGAATATTTTAGTTGTTTTTTTCAAGTGAGTAATGAAATTATTTTAGATTCTAACTGTTCCTTTTTAGATTCTAACCTCTAAGTTATAGTACTTTTATCATTGTTTCTCAGAAAATATCCCGTTTTTTTAGATTCTAATTATTTCCTTCATTCTGGATATAATATTTGATTCAGAATTACGATTAACGTAATC
>CAYPTZ010000735.1:0-2424 GCA_964413395.1 uncultured archaeon
TAGCTTTAAATAGGATTGCTGACATTGAAGTAACTGTGATCGCAAATTTGCAATCCTGTGGGGGATGTCGCCTTATAGCAACTCACCTCACTCTTTCTCTTCTCCCGTTAGAATTTCATTAGGTCATTTTTACAGTCTCTTCGTGTATATGAGAATAACAAAAATTCTACTTTTTTGTCTCTCTTTATCCCACTCCACACTTTACAACCACTCCACATTCAAATTAAATTATTCTCCATTCCATTCATCAGCGGAGACTTTTATGAGGTGTATTTTAATAGGAATTATTTCTTCTACTATAATAGAATCCTATTAAAAGACAAACCTATGAAAATTCCATAAAACATCACCATTTAGTAAAATTAACTTTAAGCATTCTTATGCTACAATTTATTGTGATATCCATTTTCATTCCATTCTCTCAAGGCAATACTCCAATAGATTTAGCAGAAAAATTAAATTTTCCTCATTCTGAATCTCTTGAACCACAACAAATGACCTACTCTAATGGCCAATCACTCGATGTAGATGAATTTGGAGGATTACTCAAATCAACCTTTATTGGAGAATCTTGGAGTTCTACTAATTGTAATTTTGGAATGGAAATTGTCTTTGATAATCATTTATTTTTTACTACAAAAGTGTCATCAATTTCAATAGATTTCCCAGACCATTTTATCAATATTTCATTCTAATTTTTATAAATACGATTGATGGCTTGGCATGTTATTGATGATCTTATTTTGGTCTATGTAAAATTATATTTAAAAAGGTGCAGTTTAAACTTGAGCCAACCTAAGAATCTCCTTCTATTATTAGTATTGTGCATGATTATTAACGAATATTTGATTAGTGCAATTATTGGTACTCTATTCTTAAGTACTAATAATAATGATACTAATGATAATGATATTATTAAATTGAATAGAGTAATATCAAGAGTGAAGCAAGATTTTTAATGTCTAGGGTAAGAAAATAAGAAAAAAGTCTTCAAAGTTATAAAACGATGTGATAATTAATTTAAACCTTATAGACTGAATGAAAAAAAGCATAACTTTCTTGAATGAAAAAAAAAAAAACTATTTATCTAGAACCTTTTCTTTTTTGGAAGAAAATGCTTATAGATATTGTTATAAATAATAATTCAATGGAATATCCTGGAATTCCCGGAGAATTCTCCAGAGAACCACTATCAGTCTCACCATCCGTATTCCCTGTATTAGTATTTGAAGGCGGAATTTCTACAATAACACTTTGGATATTAGATAGTATTAAATATTCTTCATTAATCAATGCAACAACAAGATAGTAATAAGTTCCATTTGACAACCCATTATCAGAATAGCTGGTTTCTGCAATATTCTTAATTGGATTTAAGTCACTAATATCAGTAATTTCAGATGTTTCGCGATAAATTTGATACTCTATTACACCAACTATGACATTCCAAGACAACGAAATATCGCCAGTAGATGAAGTAGATGGTATATCATTCAAAATCAAAGATTGGGGTAGTAAATCAATTAAAATAAACATGCAATTAGAAATTGGTGAAAAATCTAAGGTATTTGAAGCCACCACGACATAGTAATAGGTTCCACTTGCATCTACACTGTCACTAAAATGCAGAGTTGTGGTATTTGCGATTAAAAGCATATCATCCACATCTATAATCTCAGAAGTATTTCGATAAATATGATATTCATCGGCATTATAAATAGTAGACCATGATAAATTGATGATTCCTGAAGTATTAGACCCAGAAATTTCTATTAAGGTAGGTGCCATTGGTGGAGTTAATAATAATCCTCCATCAGAAATAACCCAATTAAAATTCTCAATAATTTCATCTTTGGCAAATCCTGCACTAGCAGAAAATTGTGATAATCCAGCATCATATGTTACACCAATTTTTAAGGATAATTGCGACCATCCAATTAGAATATTATCATAATTTTCAGGAGATAATGTTTCCAAATAGAACATACTGGCCATAGTTGTTACACTTGAGACATCCCAATCCCCTAGCGGTTGATTAAATGCAGATGCTTCACTAAACATTCCACTCATATCAGTTACGCTTGACACATCCCATCTACTGATATTTTGATTAAATACAGACCTACCAAACATATATCTCATATTTGTCACACTTGAAACATCCCATGCACTGATATTTTGATTAAAGGCAGAGGCCCCATTAAACATACTTCTCATAGTGGTTACAAGCGACACATCCCAATTTGCAAGAGATTGGTTAAAAGATACGGCATTATAAAACATATCTCTCATATCAGTCACACTTGACACATCCCAGCCACTAATATTCTGATTAAATGCAGCTGCACTATCAAACATTGCCATCATATCAGTCACACTTGAAACATCCCAGCCACTAATATTCTGATTAAATGCTTCTGCAAA
>CAYPTZ010000736.1:0-2423 GCA_964413395.1 uncultured archaeon
AGATACAACCACAAGCGATACTATTTTAAAATTAATGAAACAATTAGCAAAAGAACATAATATGACATTTCTAATAGTAACCCATAACATATCTATAGGAGACTTAGCTGATAGAATTATTAATCTTCGAGATGGCGAAATTGAAGCAATAAATGAAGGGGGAAAATAGGAGACTAATAATATGCTATTATTTCGTAAAATGTATCGAGATTTGTTGCGTAATAAATCAAGATCCTTGTCCCTTATTATTTTAACCATTGTAGCACTCTTGGGTGCATCACTTTTTTTACATATGGGATTAATATGTCAACAAATTAATAATGATTTTAAAGAAGAAACTCATCCTGCAGATATTATCATTGATACAAACCCTATATCTAATGAAGTGTTAAATGATGGTATTTTACAGGAATGGGAAAATAAATTTGGTGCAATGACTGTAGAAACGCGAGTTTTTATAATTGGTAGTTTTTATTTTAACTCTTCTGCTAATAGAATAGTACATATTATAGGATACCCCAATACGACTGCTCCAAACTTAAATCAATTTTATTCTCCAGATCAGTTATACTTTACAGATTTTGATGGTCAGAATAATTCATTTTTTATGGAAAAATCTTACGCAGATTATTATAGCCTCCAACCAAATCAAATATATAATTTAACAATATATAACCAATATAATGCAATTAATCAAAATGTTACATTTAAAGCACCAGCGTATAGTTTTGAATATCCATTTTTGGCAGAAACAGTAACAGGATATGAAAGTAGTACGGAATCTGCGGATGTACAAGTTATGAGTATTTATTGTCGAAATGATTTTTTGCAGTCATTACTATATGAGAATGAAGATTTTTACAACCAAATTGTAATAAAATTTGATGATGAAAGGAATATTCTCCCATTTATCGAATATATTCAAAATATTGATAATAATTTTAGTGAATATATTATTCAAGCTAGGGAAGTGAAATTTGATCTACAAATTACAGCAGAAATTTGGATTGTAGTGGGCTGGTTATTTGGAATTTTATTAATGATATTAGGAATGTTTATAACCTTTTCAATGATGAATCGATATATTGAAGAGCAAAGTCCACAAATTGGAACACTCAAAGCATTAGGATATAGTAGAAAACAAATCATTTTACATTATATATCTTATGGAGTGCTATTATCCTTAATAGGTGCATTGATCGGAATAATTGGAGGGATAATTGTTGGTAATTTGACAGTATCTGAATTTATATTTGCCGTTTTTTCCTTACCCACAGTCGGAAATGCACTTCAAATTGGACCTATGTTGTTATTACTTGGAGTTTCAGTATTTTTTGGGTTTTTTTCTGGATGGCTAGGGTCCAGACGAACTTCGCAGATAACTCCTCAAAGTGCAGTCCGTCCTTCTCCAAAAATAAAATTTGGGCAAATAACCTTAATAGAGCGATTTATAAAAAAAATTTCACGTTCATTTCGCTTAAATCCAACCACCAAATATGAATTAAGAAATTTGTTTAACCAACCAAAAAAAATGATCAGAATGATCATCATCATGGTAGGCATTATTACAATCATCTCAATCCCAACTATACTTGTTGATCAAGTTCAAGAAAGCCAACAAATGACTATTGATAATGAACAATATGATCTACAAGGATTTTTAGGCGAATACAAACCGTTTGATGATGTCAAACAAGATTTTCAGCAAGCTTTGAATGATCCAAATCTTGTATGTGAGCCTGTCATAAATGATTTTGGGATTCTAACAGATGAAGCAAAAAAATCAAAAAAAGTATTCATATATGGAACGCAATTGAAAAGTCAATTAAAATTATTTAAACAAGGGAAGATTCTTCTTCAAAATCAAAATGAAATTATTATTACTAATGATATTGCTAAAGAATTAGCACTAACAAAGGGTGATTTCATTACAATGGAAGGTTCTAATCATTCAAAAAGGGATTTCATAATCTTAGCCATTATTGGACATTATACTCTTCCAGGAGTCTATATTTCCATAAATGAAGCACGACTGCTTGCTTTAGGAAATAGCACATCTGATTTAGTGAATAATATTTTCGTATCAAGTGATAAATCTATTCCTAAGAATCTCTCAAATTCTATCCCTTATGCAACAAAAATCCTTAATCAAGAGGAAATGACGCAAATCATTAAAGATTCGGGAGATCAACAGGAAAAGATGATATCCTTAATGAAAATTGCAGGATTGGTCATTGGAATTATCATGATTTTTACTATTATTTCAATAATGGTAAGTGAAAATAAATCTGATTATATATCGATGAAATCAATGGGCGTCTCTAATGCTCAAATATATTGGAGAACATGGCCTCGTAGCCTATTTTTGGGATTGATTGCAAGTTTAGGCTATTTTCCCGGATTTATAATTTCATATTATTATT
>CAYPTZ010000737.1:0-220 GCA_964413395.1 uncultured archaeon
ACAAGTTTCAGTAATTAATTTATCGCAATCACCTTGTTGTTTAGAATTTAGTTTAGAAATAATAGATGTATGTTGAGAGAATATTTGTTGAAGGTATAATTTTAAATCATTGTGTAATATAGCATCACTTAAATGTGATATTGATAATTGAATAACCGCTAATACATTCAGGACAGCCCATAATTGTTTATTTATATTTTCTTTTAAAGTTATAATACTA
>CAYPTZ010000737.1:230-2422 GCA_964413395.1 uncultured archaeon
TTATTTTCTAATTCATCTATATGCGACATTATTCTAGTAAAAAGAAATGGATTAATCTCTTTTGGAGCCCTGGTAGGATAAGGGAAAATAACATTCTTATGGTTTAATCCATTGTCAACCATTCTCAAAACATCTGCAGTTATTATTAAATTTTTATTAGAATCTTCATTAAATTCTTCTCCAAATTTCACAGGTTTTATAGGTCTATCAATTGCTTTGCTAATACGCTTACCAATTATATAACCAGTTGTATTTTCTTCATAAGTAATAACATTCTTAATTAATTTTTTATACTGAGATAAATCACTCTCTTTCTTAACTGGTTTTATTTCAGGATTTGTATTATAAACCCAAAAAGGTATTTTGTTTATTAAAGAACCGATTATGTATATTTCGTCATTAGAATGCTCAGGTGTTATTGAATCAAAATTAGCTGCAAAAGGGTCACAAATAGCAAAATGAATTTCACCTTTACTACTATCCTGACTACATAATTGTTCAATAGCTCCTAAATCAGAAGCTGTATAAACCAGTTCTAAGTTTTTTGGGAAAAGTCCTATTTTATCTGCTACATACAGTGGAGAGTATATGAAACCATTATAGGCATGAAAAATTTTTATTTTTTCCATAGCAAATTAATTATTAGAAAAGCTATTATCATAAAGCTGAATAGTAGGCATTTCTTTTAAATCACCAACATCAATCCTAATCTTCAATAATTTTTCCCAAGATTCCATATTTATAGCAGCGTGTTCAGGTATACAACCTGAATTAATTAATCTTTTCAAGGCCAATCTTAATACTTCTTCATCCAAATCGGGTAATTGTTTTTTTGCAACCTCCAATGTACCCTCAAAATTATTATGAATGTATTGGAGAGAGTTTTCATAAGCCCTAACAACTTTTTTGATAAGTTCGGGATTTTCATCAATGAGGTTTTTTGACGTCATTAACCCTGTAAATGCGAGTGGCCCCCATGCATCAGGGTATGAAAAAACAACCTTGCCTCCTTGTAATTCAACCTGAGAAACATTAGGCTCTATTGTTTGTGCAATATCAGCCTGTTTATTTTTCAAAGTAGCCAATTCAGTTCCAAAAGGTACTTGTATTATTTTAGTGTCCTTCCCAATTTGAAGACCTGCCTTTAAATCAAGCTGTTTCTGCACTACATACGAAGTATTTGGTTCAGGATATGTTGCAACGATTTTTCCTTTAAATCCAATTGGGTCAGTGAATTTTTGCATTGTAGTGTCAAATGTTACACCCCAAATAGCTACCCTGTCAACGGCCATGACAATAACTCTCCCTTCCCAACCTTTTTCATTGGCTATCGCAACAAAAGCGGGGTCGCCCTGAGCAAATTGAGCATTTCCGTTTGTTAAAGCTGAAAAGGCTTGTGCGTCTCCACCAGCAGTTTCAATTTTTACGTCAAGACCTTCTTTTTCAAAAAAGCCTTTATCCTGGGCAACGTATAACCCGATATACAATAGATGCTGAAACGCTTGGCTAATTACTATTTTTTCTTTTTCCTGTTTTTTAGTTGAACCGGTGTTACAACTATATTGGAAAGCCAAAACTGGAACCAGTAATAAAAAAATAATTATTCTTTTCATATCTATAAGTTTTTAAATTACTAATTTAAAAAACTGTCAGCTGACATTAAAAATTATAAACCATAATATTTAATCTTCTGTCAATATCTCATCCAATGCATTAATATATAAAGGCAATTCTTCAACCTGCACTCCAAATTTTTTTTCAATCATTATATCTACAATCATAGAACCATCAATTAAAATGACGGGGACTGCTCCTTTTTTTGTGGTTGCATTTAATGCTTCTTTTGAATAAGAAGAAGTAGTAAAAAAAATACCTTGTTCATAATCGCCCTGAATTGCTCCCCTGAATTTATCTATTTCAGTCCGACCAACTGATGTTTTTTTCCAACGCTTGCTTTGAAAAGCAACATTCAGATATGAAATTCCCACTTTAAGTTTACCGAAACCATCAATTCCACCATCTTTTTGCACACGAGTAACTTTTATATCCTTAAAACCATAAACTTCCAAGAGTTTTTTACAAAAGTGTTCAAATGTTTCAGGTTCAATATTTTTAAGATTTTCTAAAATATTGGTTTTAAATTTAACAATGTGTTTATTATGAAACTCCTTAACCTGCTTTTTATAATCAGT
>CAYPTZ010000738.1:0-2051 GCA_964413395.1 uncultured archaeon
TTGATTTTTTGATTTTTTGATTTTTTGATTTTTTGATTTTTTGATTTTTTGATTTATGTTGTATGTCATCTTTTAAATCTCTCGTCATTTATTTTTTGGAGAATTCAATAAGCGAAAATCATTATATACAAAATCTAAAAACGTAAAAATATAACGAAGTATTTATTAGAGAAATCTAGCTAACAAAACTTACTTAAAACTAATTTTCTTTTCGTTTAAATTAACTTTATCCATAAGAAAAATTAGGAATATTTTTATTTTTTATTCATCTTCTTTGTTTGGATTTTTTGATTTTATATTATACACAAAAATATTTCTACTTCATGCATTATCTTTATAATACTCGAATGTTCATAATCCCATCAGCTTGTAGAGAAGTAGCAACTAACAGTTCATTTCCTCCCTCAATGATCAATGTATTAAAGATGCATTTTCGTAAATACTCTAATAAATCTTCATATACCACATGATCTGAAATTGTAAAAAACGCATCAGAAGGATGTTCCTCTCGATATTTCTCATCCATACACCATCCTGTAATTTCAGCGACTAAAGCATGTTCTTGATCGATCAATTTTTGTATTGCGGCAGTATGTCGATCTGTAGGAGATGCAATTAAAATAAATAGTTTCTCCTTCATGAGTTTCTGCTTACGCGCATCTCTCCGAGAAATAATGGGAGGGAGCATCCATCCTCTTTTTTGTAGATATTGATTTAACCGTTGTAAGGAAGCACTTCCAATAATTGGAATTTCTGATATTGAATTATATCTCGAGATTTGATTTGATTTGTTGTTAATAATCTGTGCTATCAAGCTCAAAATGAGTTGTGGTTTTCCTAATTCACGAGCAAACAATATTATTGGATTCTTTTTAATATTACACATAATCCAATCCATTAATTTTTGGATTTCTACTTTTTGATCGGGAAAATTCAATGTAGGATCGGCAAATAAAGTGTCAATAATCAGGGTATCACATATGATGGGAGATGGCGGTAGTAAATGTGGTCGAAAGATGGGATTAAATTCACCAAGATATACTAAATCAGCTATGATCATTTCATCATGTGAAATAGAATGATGTATCGAATTTTTAAGGTGAGATAAAACCTTATCCTTTATTTCAGACAGATGCGATATTTTTTCTTGAGACAGATAACACAATCCAGCACTTCCAATGATATGTCCTGAAGGTATTAACCAAGAAATACCATTTTTCCATTGAAACGGTTGGAAAAATTCCTGAATATACGATTCGGGATAGCAATTGGAACAAAATTGATTGGCCTCTATCTTAACATTGGATGAAGGGTGGATTTCATTCATTTTATTTCTTATATCTTTCAAATATTTTTGAACAAGAGAAAATTCTGAAGATTTGGTTAACTTAAATTCATACTCTGCAGGAATAAGTCCCATATTAAATCGCATTCCAATTAAATCTTGTGTTGTTTTTGTGCACAATACTGAAAAAGGATGTAAATATTCTTTCTTTTTTGGCATTTGGATGCGAATTTTAGGAAGAGCAAAACTAATGGGAGAATGATCTGCATGGGCATGAGATAAAAATGATACCCCAAATAATTCAATAGGAAATAATTTTTTGCATTGTTTTTGTAATCCTTCTAATTTTTGAGAATTACCATCTGTATCTTTAGATAAGTTAATTGTTCTAAATAAAAAATCTTGATTCCCAGCATGAATTTGACTATGAAAAATTGTTAGGTAATCATTAATATAATTTTGATATTCGGGAAAAAATGAAATTTTCTCATTGGTTTGTATAAATCTTGTATGATACAATGAATCATCTGTTTCAATGATTTCATAATTATGAAAAGGTATTGACCAATCCATTCGAATATTTAATGAGGGATTCATCATAATTTCCTTTTGTTCCTTTTTTCCATTAGAATACTTAAAATCATCTAAAAATAGAATCCCATAATTAGGTATATGCATAAATGAGTGTTTGTTTGTTTTTAATATATTTTGTATTGCTTTTGATGCATTTTGTTGATTGTCAATCATTATTAATTATTCCTTATAA
>CAYPTZ010000738.1:2061-2415 GCA_964413395.1 uncultured archaeon
ATGTGAAGTTCTTTGGGGAAGTTCTTCATTATAAAAAATTTCATGCAATTCTTTAATCGCTCGTAATACTTCAGCTTTCATATCATAAGTAATTTCTACCCAGATCGCTTCTTCCGAGCCTAAATATATAATTTTTGCATGTAATATGATTATATGAAAATGTTCTTCTAATAATAGTGTTTGAGCGGTGAGTTGAATTAAGTGATGTCTATTTCGATTCATAGGTGGTCTTGGTCCAGTTTTAATCTCTACGGGATAAATATCTCCCTGATTTTTTTCAAATAGATCAATTATTCCAAGGAGATGGAGTGCAGATGATTCGAGGAAATAATTATGAAATTGTTGAGGCTTTTC
>CAYPTZ010000739.1:0-2415 GCA_964413395.1 uncultured archaeon
ATAGCATTTTTAAGAAATAATCCATGTCCTGGTCCAATTTCAAGATAATTTTCAATATTATTTTTATTCTCTTCCAATTCATATTTTAAATGTGTAAACATTTCATAATGAGTAGACCATAAATATTGGGACAATGCTAAACCAATCATATACGACAGCATTTCAGATTCATTATTGTAAACATTATCAATAACGTTAGTTTCAAGAGCTGGATATCTGCCAGTTCTCATAAATTGAACTTGGCATTTAAACATATTATTTACCATGTCCAAATATGCATCTATACAATAATCAATTGTCATTTCATGTTTATTTAAATAATCAATATATGAAGTTAAAAAATTATTAAATTCAATTATAAAATCCTGGTTTCCAGAAGAAAAATATTTTTCTAGTTTTTTCTTTTGAAATGGAGCTTTTTTATAAATGTAATTTAAGACATATCTAACATTTTCCATTATTTGATTTTTCCCAAACCATTTATATCATTGTATTTCTATAGATAAAAGACCATGATAAATTTAGGTCAAAAGGTAAGAATCTAAATGGCTTTTTTATTGATTTAATTTTTTTAAATTTTCTATCTAGCAAATTTTTTATTTTATTTACAAAATTTGGATGTTCCCAACATATTATTTTATTATAATTAAAATTCATATTCTTTTTCACATATCTATTTGAAGTTAAACATCTGCCTAATCCCCAGGCTAAACTTCCCTCAGTAGGAACAGCCCCAACTATCAATCCATTTGGTTTTAAAATTCTCTTAATTTCTTTTAAATATTCATCTAACCTATAAATATGTTCAAACTGGTGGAAAGAAATTAAAATATCAATAGAATTATCTTGTAAAGGAATATTTATATCCCTAACACGTATTTTTTTTACATTTTTTATGTTATAATATTTCAATCTATTTTCAGAAATATCTAAAAAATCTTGCCGAATATCTGCTAATATGTATTTTTTTGGTTTTGTAGAATTATAATCTAAATGCTCAATACTTCCTGGCCCAACTTCTAATATAGTTTTATCAGTAAATTTAACATATTTTATAATATTAAAACCATAATGATTTATAATTTTACCTATATGATTTTTTTGAGTTTCATTATAAAATTTTTGAACATTTTCACTTTTTAATGCTTCAATATAATCCTTATCATTAAAATCTGCGATTATTCCATACCTTTTTCTATCACCAAATAATCTTTTATTTATACAATATGGTAAATATTTATATAACATGAAAACATCCTAATTGAAAAAAATTAAATAATTAATAATATTATAATAAGTAGAAATTATTTACTCATCCCATTTTATTATTTGTCAAGATATTAGTAAAAAATAATTTTTATTATAACAATTTACTTAAATATTTAAAAAATTTTTTTGAAAATGAATAGGTAAATTTACTGCGTTTTGACTATAATCGAGACTAACAGGAAATTCTTTTTTTTTAAAATTTTGATAAGCCTTTAAATATGGAATTGAATATTCAATTATAATGCCAAGCTGTATTCCTTTTTTTTTATAAATATTAATCCATTTTCTCCTATTTTTTACTAAACCAGTGCAATGACTATATGTAGAACCATTAATATCATCTATAAATTTAATATTTTTCCCTTGCAATTTTTTTATCCAATCTTTTGAATTAATGATTCTATTTTTTAATAAAAAATCATATTTCATTAACTGACTCCGACCAATTCTTGCTTCAATTCTGGCCGGATACCAATCCCAATCTTTAGGAAAATATATTTTATCTTCTTCATAATACTTTACAAATTTATCTAAAAACCCTTTTCTTTCTAACCAGTTAATAAATCCATAAACATATATATTAAATGCAATATTTACTGCAATAAAATAAATTAATCTTTTTATCTCTTTTAATATGCCTATCTTTTTAGTATTTTGTTCCCTCCACTCTTTTAACTGTTTATAGGTTTCATTTGAAGTTGTAATCACCATTCCACCGAATATAGAATTAATTATTTTACTGATATTTGATCCAAAGATACTTGCATCTCCAAATTTAGTAACGAGCTGTCCTTTCCATTTAGCCCCATAACTATGCGCTGCATCCTGAATAACATATATTTTATGTTTATATTTTTTTTCTGCTTTTTTAACAATTTCATTTATTTTAATAACGTCCATTGGATATCCAAAAATATGAGTTACAATAATAGCTTTTGTTTTTTTAGAAATTTCTTTTTCTAATAATTTAATATCCATATTAAAACTATTTTTGGCAGAATCTACAAAAACAGGAATATTACCACTTAAAACAATTGCATTAGGTACAACAACACAGGTATAGGCGGGACAAATTACTTCATCATTTTTTAGTCCCCAGACTTTTAAAAGAGCATACAAACATGTTCTACCATGCTGAAACATTAC
>CAYPTZ010000740.1:0-2414 GCA_964413395.1 uncultured archaeon
TATTTTAATCGTGGGCTATCCTAATACCGGAAAATCTACATTAATTGAATCCTTGACTAAAAATCAAAAGAAATTGGGAACATCTGCTAGTGCTGGCTTCACAAGATCTATTAAAAAGATAAAATTAACTAATAACGTCTTTCTTATTGATACCCCTGGTGTTATTCCAATTGATGAACAAAATGAAACTGAAATGGCTATAAAAGCATGTATGACCGCAGATAAAATTGAAGATCCTCTTGCTGTTGTTGAAGCAATATTTAAACTAATTTCAAAAAAACAATTTGAGATACATTTTGGTATTAAATTGAGTAAAAATGATGGTCCTGAAGAGTTAATTGAAAAAATCGGGAAAAAATATGGAAAATTAAAATCTGGAGGAAAGGTAAATGAACCAGAGGTTCAAAAATTAATTGTTCGAGATTGGCAAGCTAATAAATTAAAATATTATTCTCTACCCCCAAACATGGAATCTGATAAAATATTTGATAATAAAGAATCAAAAACAGAAAAAAAATTTACGATTGATCAGGGAATGCCTAAATCTTTGAAAAAAAAATAAGATTTCATTTGGATTTATTATTTAAGTTAGTATTTGTCTCAATTTTTTGTATTTTTCGGATATAATGACTTAAAATAAAGCATATTATTGGACCTATTATTGAGACTATGACAAATTTTAGAAAAGTTGGAATTTGAATTGGTATAAGCACAATAACTGATACAAATATAATAAGAGGGTGAATTATATAAACAGTATATGCATTTTGGGAGAGAAAAAGGGTCGTTTTTTTATTTTTATTAAAAATTTTTTTAAAAATATCAATTAGAGAAATTGTGATACTAATAAAAAGTATTTGTTCCCAAATACTATATGTAATAGATTGCCAAGAGATACCTCCCATAAAAGAATCTATTCCATTATCAAGGGCACCTCCAAGTACCATAATTATTGGTGCGGAAATGATTAGTAAAATTGTAATTATTTTCCAGTTTTTTGCATATTGAGGAGTAATTTGATTTAGCCATTTTTTTTTATAAGCATAAGTACCAATTATAAATGCTGAAATATATTGAACAAAATGTCCAAATTCATAATGAAAGATCCATTCTCCTGAAGGAATTAGGATCCGAATTAGAAAAGTGATAAGTCCTGATAACAAAATATACATCCATAATTTTTTTTTTGTAGGGATTGCATTTTTTATATTTATAATGTCATCTTTATGATAATGCTTCTTATTAAAATATGAAATTATTGCATAAAAGAATGAAAATATGAACAATACCTCAACAAACCATAAAGGTCCAACATAAATATTTAGTTCAGTAAATGTATCCAAAAATAGCCTAAAATAAGTTATTTCTCGTTTTTCATAGTAATTAATAATTATCCACGATATTAATGGAGATATGAAAATAACAATAAAAATAAGCGGAATTATTAGTCGAACGAATTTATCTTTTATAAAATTGATAGGTGCTTTTTTAGTTAGAGATTGAGTGGAAAAATAACCCGCAATTAAGAAAAATAGCCCCATAAAATAGGCTTGATTTACAGCCGTAAAAAGCGTTAAAATTATTGGACTTATTCCATCAGTTGGTTCATCAACAATACCCCAATCTCCTGATGCCCATAAGAAATTGCGATATGGTGCATTAATACAACTATTGTAAGAAAGACTCGTAAATTATCTAAATAAAAATTTCGCTTATATATTTGAGATTCTATTGATAAATTTTGTATTTTTTCATCTTTGATTGTTAAATTCTCATCTAAATTGACAGGAAGGTTAAGGTTTTTTTTTGAATTATCATCATTTAAAAATTTCACAATACTATAAATATTATTTGAACTTATTTAAATGGGGATAATAAATTAATCAGCGCATAAATTAGCCAAAATTTTGTAAAAAAAAAGAATATTAATCTTTCTCTATTATTCCAGAAAAATATCCGACGCTATAATTACTTGGGCCTTTATCTCCTAATTTTTCATAACTTGTGTAATAACCTAGTTTCCTTGGTTTTTTATATCCTAATTCGTTGGCAACAATCATTAAAGTAAATATTGTTTGAGGACCACAAACAGATGTTTCACTAGCTGTTTCAAAAACCTTTTTCCAATCGAAATTTATAAATGCCTTTATTACATTTTCATCCTTTTTATATTGATTATCATGAATTTCTTTTTTTGGATTCTCTTCGTTTTTTGGTTCATAATGTGTCATATCGGATGAAGCAATTAATGCAATATCTTTTCCTTTAGTTTTTTTAATTGATTGAGCAATACCTTTTCCTAATTTCAATAAGGTTTCTTGATTCATTATTCCTATTTTGATAGGTAATATTTTTATTGATTTTTGAGCTATAACTGATGCATATTGAATAAAGGGTAATTTCTAATGACTTCT
>CAYPTZ010000741.1:0-2411 GCA_964413395.1 uncultured archaeon
TGGGTTTCAAGGACTTCCGATGCGATATTGATGGTAATCGAGTTATCTTCCGAAGTGAAAGCTCAATATAATTTTCTCGTAGAACAATTACAAAAAGCCGAAATTATCATGGATGGCGAACCCGTTGTTCCGATTAAGATTATCGCAACAAAAGGAGATTTAGCATACTCCAAAGATCATTACGAACTATTGAAATCCTTTAGTGCATACGAAATTCTCCCAATCACAATTAAGAATGAAAAATCGTTGGAAGACTTAAAAAAGGCCTTATATGACCTCATGGAAATTATGAAAATTTATACAAAACGGCACCACTACAAACCCGATTTAGACACTCCGATGGTGTTCCAGAAGGGTGCGACTGTAGGGAAAATTGCCCGAAAAATTCATAAAGACTTCTTTAACAATTTTAATTATGCCATGGTCTGGGGGAAATCTGTCGAATTTGATGGCCAACGGGTTGGTATTGAACATGAACTTATGGACGGCGATATTGTAGAAGTGTTTGTACAATCAGAAACCTAAGATAGATCGAATCTGGAATGGACAGAGATTGACCCCTCATTACTGTCAATTTATTCTTCATTTGATTTACTTCTTAATTAACCGTGAAAGGATTAACTCTTGCAAAATATTATGGCGATTCTGAGGGGGAATCGAGACAAAATATAAGATGTTTTAATTTATCATTATTAATTTTAATGATATTCAATATTCCCAAATTGAATAAGGAATTTGAGATTAAGGTTATATACGAGATTTCATCGAGTTTTAATATGATCGATGTGCCATTTAATCATGAGTAATATTTGTTCATTATTATTTTAAAAAGAATAAGATATTGAATTTACTAACAATATATGATTGAGTGTTTTTTTCTTGAAATGTCATAAAAAAAGTTTCGATAACTATAGTAAGCCCAATCCATATTGCAGCGTTCAGCTTCTTCTCGAATAAATTTAGTCCATCTCACCTTAGATGCAGGATCAGCATTATTAATAACACCAAATTCACCTAAAAATATTTTTACATTGTTTAGATCTGCCCAATTTTTAACTGCAGTAAAAATATCACTGATCATCTCTTTTTCTTCTTTATTTCCTTCCCATAAGGTTCCTGCCCATGCTTGACTTCCTTCAACCCAAGAATCTTGATGAGTAAATTGAAATGGGTCATAATAATGAATAGTTACCATAATATTACTATCATTGTTGGGGATATTCACTCGGGTCAATGCAATAGGTAATTCCCATCCAAAACCTGGAAGAATAACCGTACGAGTAGGATTATTCTTACGAATAATATATAATGTTTTTGAGAATATCTCATTCCAAAGAGAATTCAGAGTCGCATTATTTCCATCAAAGCCTGGTTCATTTATTATTTCAAAAATTAATGTTGGGGAATAATCCTTATATCGCAATGAAATTTGTTCCCATAAGGCATAAAATCTAGGGGTTAATTTCATCATATTTTCTTCCATTTCAGGATAAACAAAATTCAAAACCATCGTAATATTTCTATCTAAGGCATATTTTATAGCTAAATCCGTTTGGTCAAAAAATTCAGGGGCAATTAAAAAAGAACCATTGGTTTCTGCATGAGTTGAAAAGGTCATACCCATTCGTATTAATTCAAACCCTGCTTCCTTAATTTGATCAAAATAGCCTTCATGTAAACCCCAACCATATTCATAGTCGTACTCCCAAATTGCTGGTTTATCTAAAATGGCACTCATATTTATCCCTTTTTTTGAATAATTTTCAAGATTCTCCTCGATAGAACCTTGTATTAATAGTGGTTGAAAATTTATTAAAAGGGAAAATTGAGCAAAAATGAAATACAAAATCAAAAACCGTATCATTTTTTTTTTCATATAAAAAATTTGGAGACTCTTGTATTTAATTTGAATTGGTATGATTTTGCATTATTCTGAAACTAAAATTGAAATTTGAAGTTTTTCTAGTTTTTTTGGATTTTTGATTTTTCTACTTATTGAGTTTATAGTCTAATTTGGATGAAATTTGGGGCTAGCTAGTTAAGGCAAATATAATAATTAGTACATTTAGCAGGAAATGTCCAATGGCTAAACCATAAATTGAACGATATTTATAGGTAACTACATCTCCAAGAAATCCTGTAATTAAAATAAAAAATATCGTAAACGGAATTCCAATATACTTTATTAAAGAAAAAATTTCAAAGATATGAAAGAAAAACCAATATAGATTTTGACCAATTAGGGCATACTTTAATCCATGATTTTTTAAAATTCCCAAGAACATATACCCATGAAACCATAAATCTACCAAGAACATGATACATAGTAGGGTAAATAATCGAAATATTATATAATAAAATGGTTTCCCTTGATATCCTCCAAAGAACACTTGATTTAATAAAAATACTAA
>CAYPTZ010000742.1:0-2410 GCA_964413395.1 uncultured archaeon
TCAGGGATAAATTGTTTGATAGGGACCCCGTCTGTATAATAGCCCGATTCTTCGCGTTGTTTTTCTATCTTTGGGAGTATACTGTATTGATACCAGGCATTTAATCCGGTTATTATAGTCATAGAGGCAATAATGGCTAAGGGATTAGCAAGTGCAGCTAAGGAACTTCCACTTAATCCTGCTTGAATGAGCATGGAAGCTGGAAGCGCGATTCCTGCTTGGATTGCGGTTTGAAAAGCCAAACCATTCCAATATTGGCGTGTAAAATCATTCCCTCCATTGGTAAAACCCGCTATCTGACTTTTATAGGCACTTTCAGCATCGGCAAAAGCGATATCCTTGATATCCTCATAGGACAAGCGATCACTGAGCCAATAGGAAGGGAAGAATTCATCCAAAAATTCCCGGTAACGATTTGATTCCATATTAATTGTTTGGGAGGCACTATTGGCAGTATAGACCCCTACCGAGATATTTTGCTTAAGTGAGGCTTCAGTAAAAATAAAACCTGTACGATAATACCCTGAGCCATCGTCCAGCCAATAGACACTGCCATGTTGATCTCCCAATAACATTGAATTTACATCAGATCCATCTTCATATTGAAGGATTCGAGGATCGACAGGCACCAATACATCGTTTTCAATGATGAATTCACCTGTAATCACGGGATAGTCTTCATACAAGACATTCCCATCCCCATCAAATTGAATATTACTCTCTGCATCCACTTGAAATTGATCAGGCCCCGCTAAATGAAAACTCGCTGGAACCGACAGACTATTGCCTTGTTCGGTATGGGTGGAATTGCTATAAACATATTGTTCATAGATTAAATATTCATCTCCTTGATCTAGCACCCAATCAGAATTTTCAATAATGTCCCGTCGAATTACACTTTCTTCAAGATACCCATCGCCATCAAAATCAGCAGCATGGGCGACACTAGGGATCCACTCATGGAAGGAAATAGAGGAAAGCATCGATTCCAACTGCCCATCGTTCACAATATTTTCCCGATATTCCACAAAGGCATCTGACATCCGAGTATACGCAGTGGTATCAGTTCGATCAATTAACCCATTGCCAGTGGTATCTTGAGAAATCATGACCGTTTCCTTTTGTTCAAAACTCATATAAAAATGTCCAGTATCCCCTCCATAATTATTTTTTAATTGGTCATAGAGTTCTTCTTCTGATATTTTTAAAACAGAGATCGCTGCATCTTTAGTGATTTGGAATTCAAACCTTCCATCGCCATTAAAATCATAACGAATAGAATCTAAGCGAGAATTAGAAAAATTTCCCGTAAGTTCGCCATCAAAACTCTCAATTTTCACATCATAAAAGCCATCGTTATCAAGATCAAAAGATTGATGTAAAATATAAGGAATTTTATATTCAACCACAGGATCTTGAACGTCAATCCATGAGTCTTTAGTATATTCTGATCCAATACCTTCAACTAAATTGCTTTGAAATGCATGGGAGGGTTCATCAAAAACATAAGTATAATACATCCGCAGACTATCTGTGCTATTCATAATTTCAGTTTGATTATATTCAAACAATTGAAAACTATGCAGTCGAAGGGAAGTTTCTTGCTCTGTCCCTAAGATTTGGAGTTTATCAATAGTAGTTATGTCATTTGAGGGTAAATTCAGTAAAAATTCATAATTATGAGGCACAGCCTCAGTATGTAAATCCGTCGGGAATAAGGGATATAGAGCATTAGCAATTTCAACATACCCCAGAGATTCATTTCGATAGTACCCAAACCCACCAAAGCCAATAAGACTGCTATTTGTGGCCAGAGTACTCTCTTTATAAATTACATCAATTCCTATCCATTGATAGGCAGCTTCAATTTGTTGAAGTATATTGGTAAAATAATAAGCACTATCACCAATATCTTCATCCCCATCGATAGCCCATAATAATTTAGACTCAGAATATTCTGTTGCATACCCTTTGATCTCAATACTCTCAATTCCCCCTCCATTATATACAGACAGAGGCAATTCCAAATAATCATAGGCAGATAGCTCCTGCGAAGAGAAAGCATCAAGCACTTGTCTTAAGTCAAATTTCCAGTTATCGTGGAGATTTGATTGACTCATGGTATTACTTTCAATCATTAGTAAATCGGTCCCTTCCACCGAGATCATTTCAAATTTATCTGGTAAGAATTTATCTTGCTGTTTTCGATGAACTTCTACAAGTTGTTGGATTTTTTGGGTATGGATATCATCCCAAAATAGCCGTTCCCTTTCATTACTATAAGTAAGCGTGAAAGCAGTTTCCATTTTTCTATCCAGATAGGGATCGACTTGATTACTAAAAGAGAAGCGAAATTTAAGATTATCCTGAATATCTTGAATTGTATAAAATTCCCCAAGACGACTCGTCA
>CAYPTZ010000743.1:0-2408 GCA_964413395.1 uncultured archaeon
GGCCATCCCTATGAAAAAAGCTTCAATCATGCCATTTTTCATAAAATATGCAATACGCTCTCTCAACTCAATCACACGATTTATGCTCATGATCTATATCGAGAGAAATTTCCCCCCTTGTTGAGCCCAGTAGAACTTGGAATGAAAGCAAATTTAACCCCACAGATACAACAGTACATTGATGAAATCATTGAATCCGATGCAATGATTATTATTCATCCCAATTGGTGGGGACAACCGCCAGCAATTCTCAAGGGGTGGATTGATCGCATATTTCGTCCAGATGTGGCTTATAAATTTGGAAAAAATGAGTCAGGAGGGGCTGTTCCTCTAGGATTATTTCCTAATAAAATGGGATTAGTGTTTAATACCTCAAATACGGAAGCCCAACGTGAAAATGACGTGTTTGGAGATCCTCTCGAAAAAATATGGCTGAATTGCATCTTTGATTTTTGTGGTATGTCCAAATGCTATCGGAAGATGTATCGCATTGTTGCTGATAGCACCATAGAAATGCGAAAAACATGGTTAACTGAAATTGAACAGACCATGAGAACTTATTTTCCTTAATTTTTCTGTAATTGGATTAATTTTTTCCCTTATTTTATTATGCAAAATAGAAAATATGTTACTTTGATATCCAACCATATTATATGATTTAAAAAGTGACTCCATTATTATGTAATTAGAGATGAAAAAATAATTAATTCTTAAACAAACTAAAGAAAAATTTATAGTTGTAATCACAAATATATAATAGATTGAGTTTGACACAATATAGTGATTTTGATATTGAGACCTTAGAATATGATTTTATCATTGAAATGAATAAATTATTGGAAGAGCCGATCGAAATTTTGGGTGAAGAATATTGGCCCAATGCGAGTTATATTGAACTGGAAAATAAGCACATAAGGACACTCTATCTTGAAGGAGAAATAACCCACATTCCTGATTCCATTGGGAATTTACATCTATTAAAAAAATTTGAATATAATAATTATGTAGAAAATGTGACTGATTTTTATCTCCCTGCATCAATAAAACATCTCGAAAAGTTAGAAATTGTTAAAATATCTAAAAGAAATCGTATTTTTTTACCAGAAGAGTTTACACACCTAAAAAATCTAAAAGAAATTCATTTTGGTTTGGCTGAATTTGACAAAGACCTAATGATCAATTATATCTCCTCACCTAAATTGGAAGATTTTACTCTATATTCGGATAATTTAGAGACTTTGGGGGATGATTTTTTCTTACAAAATATAAATCTTCAAAAAATTGATTTTTCAGGTGGGAATTTTTCAAAAATTTCGAAAAATATTAGTCTTTTACAACATTTGAAAAGTTTAGAACTTGCAGGGTGTAGAAAATTAACCCAACTCCCTAATTCTATTTGTCAACTTAAAAATTTGGAAAATTTAAATCTGTTTCATTGTTCTATAGGAGAACTCCCGCAAGATTTTGGGAAAATAACAAATTTAAAAGAATTAAATTTAGGAACCAATAATTTATTATTTTTACCTTCCACTTTTGGGGAATTAAATCATCTTGAAATATTAAAGCTTGATCACAATAAGATAGAATTACTTCCAGTTAATTTTGGAAATCTAAATAAGCTAATTAAATTAGATTTATCATGGAATAATTTATCTTTATTACCTGATAGTTTCGTAAATAATTCCAATATCTCTGAAATTAACTTAAAACATAATAAATTAAAGAGTTTACCAAAAAGTTTTGGGAATTTGGTAGGCTTACGCCAATTTGACCTTTCATCTAATCAAATCGAAAATCTTCCTGAAGAAATGGGTAATCTCAGTAAATTAGAATATTTTAAAGCAGAGTCAAACAAATTAAATAGTATTCCTGCATCTCTGATAAATTTAGAAAAAATCAGAGAATTCGATTTAGCATTTAACCAAATTGGAGATCTTCCTGATATCTTTGAGAATTGGAGCAAATTAGAATATTTAAATTTATCTGTTAACAAGATTTCTTTATTGCCGCTCTCAGTATCCAAATTAAAATCATTAAAAAAATTATCTTTAAATTCAAATAGGATTCAGTCAATTCCAAGTTTTATATGCAATCTTACAGAATTAAAAGAATTATTATTGGTTCGCAATGATATCAAAATATTTCCTCAAGATATTGATAAATTAGAAAAATTAGAAGTAATTAATTTAACTAATAATCATATCTCATATATTCCAGAAAATATAACATTTCCAAAAACTCTGAAGAACATAATTGTTGAGAGCAATCCAATTAAAATAGACCAAGAACTTATCAAAAAATGGAAAAAAAAAAATGACTTTTCTATTCTCACATTATCATTTTTTTTTTATCGCTCAAAAATCTTTTGAAGCTGCAATTTGACCCCATATTCTAAAATCTGCAGAAGA
>CAYPTZ010000744.1:0-2407 GCA_964413395.1 uncultured archaeon
AGGGTCTTAGCTTGATAGGAGAACCAGCTGTAGAAACTCTGATCGAGGCTTTAAATGATAAAGATAGTGAGGTCCGAAAGTGGGCAGCAAAGGCTCTTAATAAGATTAGGAAAAAGAAAAGTTAAAAATTAAAAGTTACCAACATCCCATAATACTATGTAAAATACTACTCCTTGCTCTGTTCAAATTTTCATACGGCAAACTTTTTTACATAGAAAACAAACAATTATCAAAAATTGTTTATAAGAGGATCCAGAGGTTTCCTATATATTATATTACAACCATAGTTTCTGGAATAATATCTTTTACTGCGGAACTAATTATGCTGGTAATTGCAGTTCTTACTGCAATGCACCTGGTTCTAATATGATGAGCTGCCCCGGAGTCTTCAGGATGTACTAAGTCCCAATACCGATACCAAAATCAAGCTACAGCTTGTATCTCTTGCTAAAATATAGCATATAGTACCCGAAGAGGCTCTATTCCTATAATATAAGTAAGTGATATTTTCCAAAATCCGTTGCTTTTTACAGTGATTTTTTATCTTCAGGTTTATCAAAATAAAGCTTTATCTCTTCCAGGATCCGTTACCTGCTTTGGAGACAGAATTCGTTACTTATTATAATTTCACTGTTATCTAAGTAAGGTTAAGTAGCTTTAGCAGTACCGGGGTAATATTTTAAAAACTCTTTTTCTTTATCAGAAACTCTTGAATTACTATTATCAATCAGCTCCCTGGCAAATCAAAAACATCATCGGTTATAGTTGGATTATTCATTAGAAGCTTTGAAAGCTTATCAATTCTGTATTCCAAGAAATATTCTAAGCTTTAGGAAAAAATTTATTAGAATATTTCATATTTAGTTTTATAAAAGCGATTTATATATTATGTATTATTTTGTATCAATACAAATAAAAATTTTAAATCTATTGAATTTGAAAATAAAAAAGCTAAAATAAAAGCTCACCAGTTGCATAAAAACCAGCATTTGGCTGATTCGGGGCGAATGGCGGAGTTGTTTCACCTAGCTCATGCCTAAAAAATCCAAAGGATTTAGTACAAGATTTAATTAGTACTGAGATTAATCCGATTAATGTAGACCTTACCTTTAAGAGGAAAATAAAAGTTATATAAATTAAA
Organism: uncultured archaeon; assembly: GCA_964413395.1. Classification (GTDB taxonomy): domain Archaea; phylum Asgardarchaeota; class Lokiarchaeia; order Sigyniarchaeales; family Promethearchaeaceae; genus Lokiarchaeum. The sequence continues at coordinate 1,142 of CAYPTZ010000744.1, forward strand.
GCCTGGCAGTATGCCGGGTTTTTTACGTTATGTAAAGATTTAAACTGGAAGCTTTTAAATGAGCAGGGATAACTTAAGAGATGGCCGAACAAGAAACTGGTTTTACCTTGAAAATGATCTTCTGGACCGAGATGACTTAACAATCTATGAGAAAACTGTCTATATAGTTATAGCCAGATATGTAAATGGTGAAAATAAAGCATTCCCGAGTTATGAGACTATAGCGAAGAAGGGTAGTATGGCCAAAGTTCAGGCAAAGCGAGTGGTAAAGTCTTTAATCCAAAAAGGACTCTTAAAAAAAGAAGTTAGAAAAACCAAAGATAATAAAAGTTATACGTCAAATTTATATACTTTATTAAATCCGAAACCTAAAGATAAAAGTAATACTAATGAAAAGGGGGTGGTATCTGACAGATACCAGGGTGGTGTACCACAGATACCAGGGGTGGTATCTACCAGATACCCTAACAATACCAGTATTAAAAACACCAATTTAAATAACGTTAATAAGGCTGGTAGCAAAAGGGATGTGGAAAACTCTGGGGATGTGGTAGAAGAAAATGAAGATGAAGATGATATTAACGATATTAGGAGAAAAATAAAAGAATCCTTGGAAGGTGAGAGGAAGCATGACCTCACAAAGCCTGATGATTCTGGAAAAGAAAAGAAGCTGCCAGAAAATTGTACTTATCCAAAAGAAAAATATTCCGAAAAAAGTGAGGTAAAAAATAATCCTGGATTAAAAAGATATAGATTTAGAAAAAAGGAAGAACTGGCAAGAGAAATAGCAGAAGAGCTCGATGACAATCACAGCCTGGGGGCATTTCGAACTATAGTTGATAAGGTCCCGGAACAAAGGATAAGGATATTTTTAAGTGTAATCAAAGATACATATCTTAGTGGAAAGATTAAAAAGAATAGAGGTGCAATGTTTGTATCACTGGCTAAAGCCTATGCTGTAAAAAATAATATAAATCTTAATTTCAAGTAATTCTAATACAAAATATAAATTTTAAAGAAAAGGGTTAAATATGATATTATTAGCTAAAAATGTTAACAAAACTGTAAACAAATTAAAGGATAGTAATTCAGGTATGGTTAATAGGAGACGGGAAAAAGACTATATTAGAAAAGTTATAAGAATAAGCCCAAGCTATATTGTTATATGTGATTTTTTAGATTTTTACGCTGGTTACAAGGGAAAAAGTAAATTTGATTTTTATAACAATCTATTTAATTATTCACTAAAAAAAATATCCAGTGATA
>CAYPTZ010000745.1:0-2407 GCA_964413395.1 uncultured archaeon
CCATTAGATTTAGCTTTTCTCAAAAGACGCCATTTCTCTATAAGTTCTTCTACACGAGATACAATATTTTCCGGAGAAACATTCAATATTTTTCCAATTTCTTTCTTAATTTTCGAATTTTCTTTATTTTGTTGTTCAGCGGCACTTCCTGCAGTATAAGTCAACCGAACTATGCCATCTTGAATTTTTTGAGACTTAATCATTACAATATTGCCAATTTCCTTGGTATTGTTCACATGTGTCCCTCCACATGCTTCAACATCGATCCCAGGAATTTCTACAATCCTTAATATTTTACCTGGAACCGCACCTCCTTGATAAAGACTCATACCATATTTCAATTCAGCTTCACTTCTATCCATAAATCGATTTTTTGAATTAATACTTTGCTGAATAATTTTATTGGCTTCTACTTCTATTTCATATAATTTATCATCAGAAATTGATTCATAATGGGTAATATCGAGATGGGCCTTTTTTAGGGTTTTTTTTGCTCCTGCTTGATTAATGTGATTACCTAAAACTTTTTTAGCTGCTGCATTGACAATATGAGTTGCAGTGTGATGTTGAGAAAGAAGAATGCGCCTTTCTTTATCAATTTTCAAAGTTATTTTTTGCCCAATCGAAAATGAGGGTTTTTGTAATGCTAAATGGACAATAACTTTCCCAATTTTAATAACATCAATAATCGAAATATCATCGATCAAACAATTATCATGAATTTGGCCACCAGAAGTGGGATAAGCAATAGTTTTATCAAGTATAATCCCCCACATTGTCTTCTTTTCAATAATAATTTCATCATTTTTATCTTCAACTTCTATTTCATGTTCAAGTGTATCAATTTGAACAATATTTGCATATAATTCTAAATCTAAATAATTTTCATAATAAAGACATTGAGTAGGTTTTAATTCTGATACATCTATATCTAACACTTTATGAGTAGCATGAATTTGAACTAATTTTTCATGTCTAGCGATAACTTTAGTATAGAAATCATCGGGAACTACTACTTTCTTACCTAATTTTCGAGCTTCTTCTTTGATAATTTCTGGATTAATACCATTACTGTCATATAGCTCAATAAGTTTATCTTCTGAAATCTCATTCTTTTTTACTAATCTCTTGACAATATTTTCTGCTTCTTTTTTTGTAGCATAAAATTTTGCTTTCTCAACATCAAGAATTTCTTTTACTTCTTTTAAATTTTCACTAACTTCAGGAAATATATCAAATAATTCTTCTGCATGCCATTTGCATACTTCACTTATATCAATATCCCAATGAAATTGATCTATAAAGCTAATGGCACGTCTAAAGATCACCCGTAGATTATAACCCCCACCAACATTTGAGGGCAATTTTCCATCAGTAATGGCAAAAAGTAAAGTTCTAGCATGTTCTGCAATGGAGTATATACCTGTCATTGGAATTATTTTTTGTTTTAATTCTTCTGGATTGATTTGAAGTTGCTTTCCTACCTTTTTCCAAGCCTCATCCATATTTTCAACTTCATCATTATTCAGAAATGCAGAATATTGAGAAAAGCGATTATAAAGTTCAAAATCAAGTTTTACTTGAGTTATTTTTCTGATTTTTTTTAGTACATTTGGAAAAATAGCTTCATATATATTTGGTGTTCCTTGACTAAACCATGCTACACGCTCCATTCCGAGACCCATATCTAATACTTTTAGATCTAAACCAATGGGTCCTTCAGGTGTTTGTTGAAAAAGAGTATAAACTTGGTTAAATAATTCAACCCCTCTACTAAAAAATTCCATACATGGTCCAAAACAACCCGCACCAGCCCAAGCATCTTCATGAACAACAAATTCTGTTTTATTTAATCCTACTCCATCAACTAAAAAATCATAAATATCTTGAAATGCTTGATCTTGATCCCATTCTTCTGGGGACACGAATTGATGTTGACCAATCATAACAAACCCAGTACAATGAGATCCAGTAATACCAACATTCTCAATATCACTAAAACGTAAGCAAAATTGAGGAATAAGTAATTTTTTAGCCGGAGGTGGAATTTCTCCAGATACAACATAGGGTTGAAAAGCAGCAATTGATGCAATGGTAAATTCAGTTGTAGGATTCCACCTTGCAACTGAGGGATAACGCTTAATTGGTTTATATCCTCTTGGTTCTAAAGTATTAACAATTGTAGTCCAAACATCGATATAAGATAATTTGTGTTTTGAAGGATTATTCTTAGCTACAGTGAATCCATCATTACAATCTGGTTCTCCACAGGTATTTTTTTCAGAAACAGCAGTCCAAAAAAAATTATCACACTTTATACATTTTTTCCTTGAAAATCCATTTTTTTTTAAGATATTAGTAGGATAATATTTTTCAGGTTCATTTTGAGCTTTTATTTTAAATTCTT
>CAYPTZ010000746.1:0-2406 GCA_964413395.1 uncultured archaeon
ATTCCATGGGTTTGAGGAGACATTATTATTTGATAGCGTATTGGAACTTGAAAATAGCATATCGATTCCCCTTTGGTTGTTTGAGGACATATTATTATTTGCGACCGTGTTATTATTCGATTCTTCGAAATCGATTCCATTTTGATTGTTTAATGATGCAATATTATTTGCGATTGTATTATTACTCGAAGCTACCAAGTTAATTCCATCATATGTGTTTGATGATACTGTGTTATTTGCGATTGTATTATTACTCGAAGCTACCAAGTTAATTCCATTTTGATTGTTTAATGATGCAATATTATTTAAGATCGTGTTGTTACTCGAATCGTCCAAGTAAATTCCATCACCATTGTTCGATATGGTGTTATTCTCGATAATGGCGTTTGCAACATAGTTCAGATATATTCCTACATCCCCATTTTCAATCGTACAATTTCGAATAATTATATAGGCATCTGTATTCTGAATGTCAATCCCAGTAGTACTTGATGCATCAATTATCCAATTTTCAATGATATAAGGCACTTCTTGAGTTCCTTCACCACTAACCACCCCATTCATTTCAGTGAATTCTGAGTTCCCATCGATTATGATTGGTGCCCGACTTGAGGCCATCTGAGGAAAATCATCCTTTATTGCATTATGTGATTGTTGATTATCGGTAATCTGGTGAAATCTGGCCGATAACATACTTAATAACAAAATGTATCCAATAAGTATCATATTTTTTTTATTTGCTCTATTCATTATTGTACACCTATAGACAAAAGACAAAATAGTGTTTCACAATTTAATCATCTAATTTGTTTTGACCTAAAAGTTTTGTTAAGAACATCATATGAATTTTTTCAGAAGATCGAAAATCTCCCAGAAAATATCCCATCTTTACTAATTTTTTCTTTCATTTAGCATATTTTGACGAAATATAAAAAAAAATTGAATAAAGGCATTCTTGATAATTATTATTACTACAAATTAAGATAATTTCTCGAAATCATTGATCGACAAAATTCAAATCTCAGAAATTACTGTTTATGTGTTCATCACTCCTATTTTTTTCCTTCCATTGAAAATTATTATATTGTTTAATCTCGTTGAAAAATTTAGATTATTTATCGTATTTTGAAAGAGTTTTGGATCATCACGTATGGTAAAATAACCTATTAATAATGCATTCCATTGCGAAATTGTTCGTCTGTCACGAAAATTGATGAGTTTTTTAAGAATGCTGTATTGATTTTCTACAGGGTTGGTTGTGATGAGTAGATTTGGGAATTGTTTAAAAACCTGAGTTAGTGCCTCAACAATTTCTTTTGGACTGTCGCCAACAGCCCTTACACAACCCTCCTTTTTATGATGATAGAAAACACAATAATTTGGAGTGTTTATCTTGTTTTTTCGCCCGTTTTTCTTAAAATTAGGTTATTAATTTTGAATTTTGTCAAAAGAAATTTGCTTCATTCTGATTGTAATTCTCTTGAATTGTTGACTAATAAAAATTTTGTATAAGTTTCAGTATGTTATTAGAATAATTGCCGAAATAATTAGCCCAATCATTAAGATATTTATCAGTATTATTGTGATTTACTAATTTGTTATAACAATATAAATGCAATTCGTCCCATTTTTAACTTTTCCTCTTTATGATTATGATTTCGGTCTAATTTTTATGCAGTGTTATGTAATTGTGCAATTTAACTTAGAATAAAAAATCTGCAATGTCTATTATCCAAAGGGATGTTCCTTCTGAATTGTCTGGATATCCATTACAAGATTCAAAATTATAGCAACTTACTACAAGAAAGGAACTTATAACAGTTATCAGTAGCGCTTTTTTTCGACTATTTTGATTAAAGAACCTTGAAGGCAATTGATGAAGATTTTTATTAAGTCGTGGGCTTTTTTTGGTCATCTCTTTCACTACATATTTTCTTCCACCTAAGTAATTCTTAATATTTTTCCTTTTTTCATTTTTTTCTATGTGGTAGATTTTATCTTCTTTTTTCTTATGATCTAAATTTACTCACTAATTTGTAAATAATTACATGTAAAACTCATAGTTTGAACGATATTGGAGAAAAAACAAAAAAAATGAAATGTCAGAGTAATTTCTTACCCTATATTTTCGCTCCCTTAATGGTCAGCAGAATGGCAACTGAGATAAGGTACATACTACTTGAAAAAAATCTCACATTTTTATTTTTTTTATTTATAAATCTACCAAGATAAACTGAAATGTTAATAAAAATTTTAATTGAATTCGATTAGATATGAAAAAAATTTTTTATTCAAGACATCTACTATCAATATTTAACGGATGGCAATATGAGCACCTAATAATGTACATTTAATCAAAATTTTGTTTTCTTAGAATCCCATTTTTGTTGGTGATGGTATTGTCTA
>CAYPTZ010000747.1:0-2404 GCA_964413395.1 uncultured archaeon
ATTACAGGAAATGGGACTCTTGAAAATCCCTATCTCATCCAAAATTTATTCATCGATGCAGGCGGGATCGGGTCTGGAATCTATATTGAAATTAGAAAATATGTCAGAATCGAGAATTGTACGATCATAAATTCTGGATCTGCCTATATGGACGCTGGCATTAAGTTATTTTATGCGCAATATGTAAATGTGACTAATTGCACGCTCACTTCGAATTTTATTGGGATATATAGCTTTCTTTCCCATGATTGCCAGTATGATAATAATACGATTAGTGAAAGTCGCTATATGGATTTTTATGCCTATTGGGAACAAAATGGAGTTTTTACAGACAATACTTTCACTGAGAAAGGGATTTTTATGCGATGGACGACAAATGTCGATCTAGATACGACTAATACTGTCAACGGTTTACCTATCTACTATTATGAAAATGAAATTGGGTTAGATCTGAATGGCTCGGAAATTGACAGGGGACAGGTCATTTTAGTCAATTGTACTTTTTCTTCCCTCTATAATTTTAATATTTCTAATCGCGGGGTTGGGATCTGTTTAGATCACTCTAATAATATTACCCTGTTTGATAATATACTACGAAATAATAGTTATGCAGGAATTGCAATGCATGAGTCCACTAATAACACGCTATATGATAATACTTTTGAACGTTGTGGGCTCGATATAGAATCGGGATTTAATCATATTATCACCCAAACCAACCTAGTTAATGGAAAACCACTTCTAATGTATTATAATGCCACCGATCTTGAATTGGATGGGAACATTGAGGATAATATCGGTCAGTTGATTTTATATAATTGCAATAATTCCAACATTGCCAATTATAATATTTCCTACTCCCAAGTGGGGGTAACCATTATCTCCAGCCATAATGTCAGTTTGACCAATATGACGTTAGAATATAATATCAATACAGGCATTGAAATTCAGTTTTCTTCCCTCATCAATATTACGGAGTGTCATCTCAATAATAATACCTTAAATGGGATTCATATGATTGGACAAAAACTTTTTAATGAAAGTCCGATAACAGAAAACCACGTCTTCATACAAAACAATACATGTAATGGAAATATTCAAGAGGGATTTCGCTTAGTTTTTATCAACAATTTGACCGTGCTTAACAATACCTTGAAATTCAATGGTGTTGGCATTGATATCTCAAATGACAATAATTCGATTTTGGAAGACAATATCATCAGTTACAATCGAATGATTGGCCTTGATGTGATCTATTCGGTTAATGGAACGGTTGCGAATAATTCTCTTACCAGAAATGGAGGGTTTGGGATTAATTTTGAACACTTAGAAAATTATAATCTCAGTCGAAATACGTTCCTCGAATGCACATTTGAAATTGAATTATCCACTTGTGCGGATACAGAAATTGATGAATTTAATACTGTTGATGGGTTACCGATTCTCTATTTACATGATAAGTCCTTTTTTCAACTGAATGGATTGACAACAGATCCCTTTAACCATTTGATTGTAAATGGAGGATCTTTTTTAACTCTCCGGAATCTAAATATTTCGGAGGATCAAACCAAAATCGATATTTATGGTGTCGATACCCTGAGGATCGAAGACTCCCTGTTCTCGAATAATTTTCAGACTATGTTTATTATTGAAGAATGTGAAGCACTTAATATTATAGCCAATCAAATAATCAATAATAAAGGAGATGGCTTGTATCTTAAAAATGTAAATGGGGGAAGTATCAATGATAATCAGATCAGATCTAATACAGGGGCAGGGATCAATCATTATTCGAGCGAAAATTGTGAATTCGAAAATAATACGATTTCTTACAATGGAAAGGCAGGAATTACTGTGTATCCCTCAGGCGATAACGTTATTAGGAATAATACTCTTAGTTACAACGAATTAGATGGAGTATATGTTAGAGGATCCCCCTCAGTTACTATCGCCGAGAATGTAATTTTCGGAAATCATCGCAATGGGATCTTTTTCGATAGTAATAACAATAATAATATCATCGAGAATAACACTATCACAGCTAATTCCCATCATGGAATCCATATTTATAGTGAAAATACCAATCTTGGTATTACCGACAATTTAGTAAATGGAAATGGATTGAATGGTATTTTAGTGAATATATCGGAAGATCATAACATCATTCATAACAATGTGTCTCTCAATGGCCAGAGAGGGATTGCAGTAATTGAAAGTAATGATTCCACGATTGAAGAAAATCAAATCTGGTGGAATAATTGGGAAGGACTGGTAATTTCAGATGCGTTCAACGAAGTAGTGGAGAATAACAGCATCATTGATAATGGTTTAGAAGGTATTGTGAGTTCTGTGAATAACAGTCAATTTATCGGAAATCTGATTTTAAATAATAGTATTGACCTGA
>CAYPTZ010000748.1:0-2404 GCA_964413395.1 uncultured archaeon
AACTGCGTATGAGTCACTTAATCTTCTAAAAAATGAATACGTCGATGGTATTGATTTAATAATAAATCTGACATTTACTGTAATTCTTCTCGTAACAATTAGTCAAAGTTTGATACTTGCTGCATTATTTGGAAAGAAGGGTTATTATGCCAAAAAAGAGGGGAAATTGGAAGAAAATCAACCACAGGAAAATGAATAATACACCATAATTTTAGATTTCTTAATTAAAATTAAAAATACGAAAAAAAATCGTAATTTATCAAAAGAATATTTTTCCTAATCTTATTTAAAATACTCCATAATGACTTTACCACCAAGGAATTAATCCAAATGAGCTCAATGCTTCAATAATACCTGTTGCCACACCAATGAGCGCAATTATATATAATATCCTTTCCATTGAACTTGCACTTCTGTGGCTTTCAATATACTCAGCAGTTGAGACAAATTTCTCTAAAGAATTAATTTTTTTCATTACCATGTTCATCCATTTATCTATCTGAAAAGCACGACCAACTAAATTGGTTAACTGGATGTGAGGATCAGAATCAATTAATTTGTCAATATTTTCTACTTCTTCAACTTGATCCGTCATTTTATTAAGCAGATTATTCACAAAACTAATTTTTTCAAGATAATCCTTTTTTTTATATCTTATTTCCTCTGTCTTTTCATCCAAGTAAGTATCAAAAATCCTTAGAGTAAAGTAATTCTGAATAGTCATCAGTACAGTATAGAGAAAAGCATTTGGAGAATCAATCCAAAATCCAGAAAATCTCGGTTGATTGGGCTTGTAAAATATCTCTTCATTTTGGAGAAATTGAATTCTTAAAAATCCATGATAATTTCCAAGAGCCAATGATCTTTCACATATTGACCAAATTTTTTCTTTCTTTGTTAATGAGTCAATATAAATTTCTGATAATTCACCCATTTCATATAACTCAGGTTTCGCAATATAATAGGCGACTAACTTTTTATGTTGACTTAACCAATCTAATTGAGATGATGCATCGGTTTTTTTGACATTAATAATTATTATAGGAATTATTGTCTCATAATCAAGACTTTTAAATCTTTTAAAACCTTGAAATGGTAAAATATGATAATGATCTTTTTGGAAAAGAGGGTTATCTTTAACCAATTCCCTTATTTTTGCTATTAATTCAATTTCATATCTTTCACATAAATTTTCAATCGAAATATATGGTTTATGCTTCATTTTTGCATCTTTAGTTTGTGTCACAAACAGATAATCCAATCCTTCAGTTTTCAATATTGGAAAATTCAGATAGAGTAAAGATAGTTTCCTGTGAATATTTTGGGGAAGTGGTTTTTTTGTATGAAATTCCAAAATAATCGTCCCCATCCCTTCACTTGTAATAAAAGTTCTCCAGCTGATCATTAATTTCTCCGTTAAATTTAGATCACTAAACCGACTATGTCCTTGATTTTTATCTATTCTCTTTAATTCTTCAAGATCTACTTCTGTAGTTTGAGTTCCAAAACTAAAGTTTAATGGTTTATGACTTTTCTTAAAATGCGTTGTAAATATTTCAGATAAATATTTTCCCTTTTCATCTTTTCCGCCATAATTAGTGATTGTGATATTAAGTTTTTCCAGAGCTTTTAATAGATTATCATCGATTAACACTCTTAAATTGATATTTCCAATAAAATATAAGCTCGAACTTTCAATAATTGTATTATCTTCTAATTTTATCATAGTTAATTTCTCGTTTTTCAGTTTATTTAAAGAATTTATTAAAAAAAACTAATTGATACTTTGTTATTTATCTATTCTTTCAATCTAAAAGTTTTTAAAAATTTGTATAAAATTATTATTATTTTTAATTAAACCTTTTGGTAAGCAATCAAACCAGATTTTGCAGATTTAATCTTTATGGAAAGGATAAACAATATTAAATTCTTTAGAGTTACCCGCAAAACTTATGCCAATATATTTACTTACAGAAGTTTGAGTGAATTAGTTATTTTATCAATTTTTTCTGATTTTGCAGGTCCTATTGCTACTGCCGTTTTTGTTCCTGGTTCTAATTGAGTTAATCCTGCATCTTGAATTAGGCTACAAGGTAACTCCATATTTTTTGCATCTTGATAGATATTTAAAAGTTCTTCTTCAGATTGCACTTTGAGCGCAATTTTTTTTTGACCTTCTTTTCCCCATGCAGCGACAGTGCTTGGAGTATATTTTCTTGCATATTCCACTGCAGTTACAGCCGCATGACATCCTTGTGCTACTTTTTTCCCCGTGGACATCTTCAAATCAGAACGTAGGATGATAGCTTGTTTATATTCGTGCATATTTTTCACCATATTTTGATAATTATCAATAATTTATAGAGATTTTTGAAAATTAAGCAGAAAAAAGGTTTTTGGAAAT
>CAYPTZ010000749.1:0-2402 GCA_964413395.1 uncultured archaeon
AATACCTACCGGGCATTCATCCCATAGGATTTTTGTGATGAATCCATACCCTCCAATAAATTGTTGACAAAATTCTTTACTTAATTTTTCTTTTTGAATAGTTCCTGTTGTGAGATCGATCCGAACACAAGTTTGAGTATATCCTTCTACTATCATTTTTATCTTCTCTTAAATTCGATTATTTACTCCAAAATATATCTTTGTTCCATTATAGTGTTGAATTAGGTCTAAAATATGTAATTTTAAATGCTCTTTAATAGTAGGTCCAAAATCTGATTCTTTTAATTGAGCTTGAGCAATCGTATCTTCTAATGATTGTTGAGTTTTTTTTTCATTTAATTTCCAAACTGGTTTCATTTCTTCTGCCCATTTTTTTAATTTTTGAGGATCAATTTTCTTTATTTCTTTAGGTACCAAGTTCTTTAATTGATCAATTAGTTTTTGAATATAATCCATTGGAAAAGTACATTTGTTTTCAAGAGCTTTGAGGATTTCGTGAAGATATGCCTCTCGATTTACAATTTCTAAAGAGCTTATAATTGTTTTAATCGTCATATCTAAAAATTCTTTCTTTTCTAATTGCGATGGAAATAATAATGCGGTTGCCATGTAATAATTTAATTGAGCAATTTTTCTGTTATCCCAAAATTTTTTTCCCAATGGATCCATATTCTTAATTTTGTTGACGATTTTATCAACCATATTGAAAATAGATTCATCATTAGACTTTTCTAAATTGGATTGAATTAATTTTTGAATTTGTCCTACTTGGGATTCTATTTCAGAAGGATTATCAGATAAAAATTGAATTAATTTTTGAATTGATGATTTTGCAAGTTTTAATATCATTCTGTCCATAATTGCTTCAAAGCCTAAAGAAACTAAAAATAATTTAAATTGATTATCTTCAGGTATATTTATACTGATTGTAGAAAGATTATCTAAACTATAATATTCCATAAGTTTGACAAAAGTGAAATTGAGGATATTTCTATATGAATGTGATTTATTAATACCAGCAGGTCCGAATTTTAACTCTTTTTCTACTTTTTCAATACCAACAAACATACCAATATGAATTGAATTGGCATAAATATCAACTATTTCAGTAAGTGTCTTTCTTGGTCTTTTTGTTATTTTTATTGTTTCTTTATCCCCAAAATTTACTTCAATCGGAAAAAATTCATTAGATTTGAAGAATTGGGGAGATAGATTTTTTAAATCTGCTGTTATTTTGATACACCTGAGAAAATTTAATCTAAAATTTCTTATTATTAATAATGAAATGAGGGATAAAAAAAAAAGGTTCTTTTGACAAAATATAAACAGTTTCACTTTCAATTACTAACGCTTTTCCCACTTAATTCCCATTTATTTCTGATTATAAGAATATAGTGTTAAATTTGGAAAAACACTAATTTAGTTACATAATTTTCAAGCGTAAATTCTTAATAGAAATGTAAAATATAGATTAAATATTCAAGTGTATAAATGAAATTTTAAAGTATGATAGATACTTGAGGAATGAAATATGGCTTTTCCGAAACTTTCCAATATAATAAGTGATTCACAAATAAAAATTGAGCAAAGATATTTAGTAAAAAAGTATGAACTTATACTAGATCTTGTAAAATGTGTTGGTTGTGGGCAGTGTAGCATTGTTTGTCCAAAAGAAGCGATTATAATCAAAAAGGCAAATCAAATTGAAGAAGATAAGATTAATAATTCCAAACCATCAATTTTTAAACAAATTGATGAGCAAAAATGTGTTTATTGTGGAACCTGTCAGGTATTTTGTCCATTTGATGCAATCAGCATAAAAGAAGATGGGGATAATATGAAATTTGAAGATATGAATATTATCAAACATAATTCTTTACCACATTTAGAATCAACAATTATTCAATGTTCAAATCCTAAACAGGATGCTAAAATTTATTGGGATGGTAAAATAGATATAAAATTTGAAATGCAAAGTTCTCAGAAAGAATTTGAAGATTATTTCAATGAAAAATGTCATGGTGAATGCCAAAAATGTGAAAAAGTTTGTCCTACAGATGCAATTTCTTTTAAAACTGTAGAAGATGCATGGAAATTAAAAAAACTTATTGAAGTTGATGATGAAAAATGCATAAAATGTGGTGCCTGTGTGTTAGTATGTCCTCAAGAAAACTTTCAAGTTTCCTGGTCAAAAATCAATACTCTTGGATCCTATAATCAGATCTTTTGGGATCCTATAAAGGAAAGACTCTTAGAGCAAAAAGTAGTATTTATTGAAAAAAATAAAGATATATCTTAATTTTTATAATGGATCTATAGATAGATTTGAGATTCATTTTTTTCTTTATTTTAATATAATTTTTTTCATTCTTTCCATTTTTGAAGACTTAATTAAGATAAAT
>CAYPTZ010000750.1:0-2397 GCA_964413395.1 uncultured archaeon
CATAAACATAATTTGCATAGATCAGATAAGATTCAATACTTATTGTATCATCCCAAAATATTAATTTCATGAAAGGATGTTTTAATTTTAATGAAATAACTCTTTTTACTGAGGATCTCAATACTAATCCATTTCCTCGGTATTTTTTTTGAATAAATGATAAACCTGTATACAATGTTGCAATTTTTCTTCCTGTTTTTTCGGTAAAAATTTTCTGTCTAAATCCTGACATTCCAACAATTTGATTGGTTTTTTTTAAATAAAAAATCGCCACTTCATCTAACTTATTTTCAATTCTTGAAAAGAATTCATCCTTTGAAATGTTATGTTCAGGATAATAAACATTCCAAAGTTCTTCTTTTAGATACCATGACATTTTTGAAGTAGATTGAAATTTTATTTTAAATTTTTTCATTATTTTCATCCGATTATTGGGAAAATGAATTATTAAATTATTATAGTAATAATCATATTATTAAATGGATCTATAAAATTGTGAACAAATTTTACAAATCTGTTAAATTTATTTTTCACATCTGTTATATTAATAACATACAGGGAAATAATTCTTAATATTCTATTCTATATGGATAATTCTCTTTTTTTCTAGCTAAAATAGTTGTATTTTTTTTAATTTTAACTATAACATTAATATAAATATCAAAAATCTTCCTTTTAGATATGAACGATAATTAGGTAATATCTACGTAATATCATAAATATATTTCAAATAATTGTTGGAACAATTTGAATAAAATATAAAAAATAAAAATAAATATAGGACTAAAATAAGTTTTTAAAACGATCTTCACTTTTTAAGGCCAAATCTTTAAAAATTTTTTCCAAACGTTTTGAATATTTGGTAAATTTAGCTCTATCCCCATGTATAATATCAAATGTACTATATCTATGAATAAATTGAGCTAAAGCATCATTCATTGCATTTCTCACAAGCTTTTCATCATTTTTTTTTTCAACAATACAATATAAAAGTAAGGCTGCGGTCATTGTATCATTTTTTCCCGTTTCTGTATCAAATTTTTCATAATCGTCTAAGTATCGAAATGATAAAAGAATGGTATGATTTCCCAAGGAGAAATTTTGAATCTCATCCTTGAATGCAGCATCAGCAAGCCCTAGTACTGCATTTAATAGATAATTTCTAGTTTCTTTACTCAGTAATTCCTCTGATGTATAAAACTGGGTCTCGCATAAGGTTTCACCTTTAAATATTATAGCAGTCTCTAATATAGTCATATAAACTTATTCCTTGATAATTCCAAATTTTTTTTTCCATTTATTATTTATCTTTTCTTTTTTTTAAATTAACTTGATTTTTATGTTATATTTTAACTTTGAAATTTAATAAATAATAATAATAATAATACTAATCTTCCATTAGCCCATAATATAGGAAAATTCCTGCAGGAATTATGCATAGGCTGAAAAATAAAAATAAGGTCCTTCCTAAATCAGTATTAATGTAATTAAAGCAATAATTCCCTATCATTACACATGACATTAATAAAACACCTAGAATTGTATATAGATATTTCTTTCTATACTCATCATTTTTTTCCATTCTTTTGTATATTTTAGAGCTACTTAGGGATATTAATATGAGAATGATGATGGTTAGAGATAAACCATACAATGAAAAAGATAAATTCCAGACAGGAACTCCCAGATCTAATGGATCTAGGGATCTTGAATTATATCCCAATTCATTCATACCACTTTTGTATTGCCATTGAACTCCATTATCAATTCCTATTAGAAATAATATGATTAGTAATATTATAAAGAAAATCGAAATTGAAAGTTGTTTTTTTAATGAAAAACCTGAAGTAGATTTTAGGATAATAAAATCGAACATCAATAGATGAAAAAAACCTAACATAGTTAATGAAATTGTCAAAAGATTTCCAATTTTATTAAATTGAAGATTGTCTATTAATCTATATAAAATATTAATTAAAAGTCCCATTCCTGCAATAAAAAATAACGCTGCCATTGAGATAGTACTTCTATTTCGATTTCTGCTAATTAATTTATATCCAAATATAAAAAACATTAGCATTATTGAACCATTTATAAGAAATGTTTGAAGAATTACTGTTGCAACCATTGTGTCTAATTCACCAAATTATAGGGGATTTTGAAAAAGATATAAATATTATTAACGATATTTTTGAAATATTGCCTCTCTATAATGCATTCTAAAATATCACAAAAATGTGGTTTGTATTTATTCATTTAGGCGATAAAATGTACACTTTAATAAATATATATATATTTGATTTCCTAAAATAATATAACTTTTTTATGAAAAAAAAACTGTTTTGTTCACCATTTATTCTAATTTATACCTTAAAATGCTAATAAATGATATTTTTA
>CAYPTZ010000751.1:0-2396 GCA_964413395.1 uncultured archaeon
TGGATTTTCTTCTTGCAATAAAGCATGCCATAAACGAATATTATCAAAAGTTTGAAAACGGGTTAGATCATACAAAATAACCGCAATTTTAACTCCTTTCAAATATGCATCATGAATAAAATGAAAACGCTTTTGACCACCAAAATCAAAAACTCCAAAAACAGAGTTATCTTCTTCCTGCTCTTCTATGGGTTCTAAACTTTCTTCAAGGGCTTTATCGAGATTTTCAATAGATTCATCACTTTCTGAATCATCTTCCTTTTTTTTAAATGGAATAACGGCAAAATCAATCCCTATTGTCATCTGAGAACATTCATCAAATATGTTTTCACATTTAGCCTTGATGAGTGTTGTTTTTCCTGTTCCTCCATCCCCAACAACGGCGATTTTATATATTTTTCCGCTCATTCAATCACAAATACATCTTCAAAATTATTGCTTGTTAAAATAGATTTACAATTTATAAATATACAAAAAGCCTAAAAAACTGTTCTCTTTTGTAATGTGAAACAAATTTGTAGTAACTCTTTATAATTATATTTTTTATTTCTTCAGAAAAACTTAATAATTCTAAAATCTCATTTTCTTTATCGGAATAAAAAATACCTAATTTTCAGTATTAATAATTATAATTATGCCTCAAAAATCTTGAATGTTTGATTATTTTTTCTTAAACCAGAAATTTGATTAGTAAATACAATAAAATCAAAAAATTCATATGAGATGTCATCAAATCGGAATATTATTGTATTTTCTTACATATATAGTAATTAGTACCATTGGAGTAAAATGAAGGTTTTAATAAATATTTATAAAAATATAAGGTGAAGAAAAAATGAATATTGATCATATAAATCGAGCAACGGCAAAAGATATCATGACACCCTATGTTATTCAAGCAACTTCAAGTGCAACCTTGGTTGATATTATAAAAATTATGTCTGATAAGCAAATAGCAACAATTTTTATTGAAGATATCTTTTCAAATAAATATTATTTAGTGTCACATACAGAAATTATTAATTTTTTAGCAAATGGTGGAATTAATAAAAAAAATCTTCCTGATACAAGTATTTCCTCAATTATGGAAGGTCCTATTGAAATGGTTGATGAAAATACTCCTATTGATTTAATAATTCATAAAATGCAAGAAAAAAATTCTCGTCGCGAATTGATATCAAGAAATAATATTCCGATAGGTGTTATCAGTCAAAAAGATATTTTAGTATGGAATGAGCGATATTTTAAACCTGCAAAACCTGAAGCTTTAATTATATTTGATGCAAAAAGTAGTTTGCCTCTAATCAAGCATGTTTTCAATTCTGATAAACATAAGGAATTGGATTTTAATCTATTAGATATGTATGGTGGTGCATTATCTTCAATATCTCACATTACTGATGAATTATTTCGCCAAAATGGAAAATTAGATGAAATTACTAGAAATAATAAAGCTATATTAATAGAATCAACTTTAAATATTACAGCCATTCTAATTGCTGACCATAAATCGATAAATTTGAAACATAAATTATTTCGGGCAACTAAAATATTTGAACATGGTTTTTTAAGCATTAAAAGTAGAAATCGACCTTGGTCTAAAGAAATGTTTGATATGGCTCCAATTATTAAATTATTTAAAGAAGATGAACTAAACCCCAAAAATAAATTATCCCATATTCAAAAATACACTAAAATCATTTAATATTTTAAGAGGATCCTTTTACTAGTTAATCTATTTTTTATTTTTACTCAATATCACAGAATTTTTAGCGATATCTTTATAATTTTGTCCATATTTTTTTTCAATCCAAGCATAAACTGGATTATTTTCAATATTAAGGGATTCTAATAATATCAATGTTTCAAGTCCACCTATTTCTGAAATATAATTGTGAGATAAATTCAATGTTGTTAAATTGATTAAATTTGTTAAATGTGAAATGAATTCGATTTTATTATAAGATAAATCTAAATTTAATAATGAATTTGCACCACTTAATTCTGGTATTTCAGTAAAATTATTTTCTGACAAATCTAACATAATTAAATTATTATTTTTTATGGCTAATCCTGAATCTATAAGATGAGATAGATTATTTCCAGATAAATATATAGATTGTAAGTTTGGAAGAAACTCCAACCCTTTAATAATTTCAATCTGATTATATCTTAATAGTAATCTTTGAAGAGATTTTAAGCATTTGATATTCTTAAATTCAGTGAAATCTAATTTTGTAATATTATTTTCAGACAGATCTAAAATCTGAATTTCATCTAAATTTGATAGGTTTTTTAATTCAGAAAGTGAATTTAATCCAAGACTATTTAAATTTAACTTTTTTATACCAGAAGTAATAGATATTTGATAATAAGTATTTTCGAAATAAATCCCA
>CAYPTZ010000752.1:0-2392 GCA_964413395.1 uncultured archaeon
GTTGATTTTTAAGTTGTTGATTTCTAATTTATCCATTGACATTTCCCTTTTTATTTTTTAACATAAATTTGATTTTATCAGATTCTTATTTCTAAAAATTCATTGATCTTGATCTCCATACAATCCAATCTTCATTTCGACAAAAAGATCAATAAAGAAGTTAATCATACTTGCTATTTAAAGAGGATTGGTCTGATATTGGACATTTGATCTATAGAAGTTTTATAAAGGATAGTAACTCATAGCATTTTTGCATAAGATCTGGGAATGAAGTAAGAAAACTGAATTAGGTAATAGTTGGTGTTGTTTGTTAAAAAAAAAACTAAAAAATAACTCGAGATGAATAAGTTTAAGCTTATTGTAATTCTTCAGGAATTTCATCTGTTGCTTTTCCCTCTTCAGATTGTCCTTCCTTCTTCTTTCGTAATTTTTTGGCTTTTACTGATTTCCCGTGTTCGTCTAATTCTAATTCAATTTCCTCAAATTCTTCCTCATCATTCACTTGAACATCATCATTGATTCCCTCAGGAACACTGATTACTTTTACTTTTCTTACTTGACATTCGCGAAGTGGATAGATTGTCTTGGCAATTTTTGAAATATTTTTTGCAAATTTTCCATTCACAATTCCCTGAATGAACTTTTCATGCGGCATATTTTGTGCAAATTGTTGCAAAACTTGATGAATTATTTTCCGAATTGTTTGTTTTTGACTTTTTTTCGCTCTTCTTCGAGTTACCACAAATGTACTCACTCGATACACAACTCCGTCTGCAGTAGTATAATTGAAAATTCCATCTACTCTTGTCGATCCTCGATGGATTAATGAACGTATAAAATCACGTGTTAATTCATGTCCCCAAAAGATGGTTTTACATCTTAGGCCTTTGACATCGGTCACTTTAAATTTTAATTTTGTGGTTGTATGTTTAAAATTATTGGTTAAATCATATAACAATATTTCAAGGGTGCGTCCTACCACTGATTTAGGATCTCCAGAAGGAATTTGCCCGATGAATTCTTCTTTGAAGGTTCGTGGTGCATAGACTTCATACCATTGTTTTGATTTCCATGAATCAATCGTCTTCCCTCTTCCTCGTTTTCGTGCTTTGCTTGACATTTTCTCATTTCACCTTATCGCAAATATAATTTAATCTTTTCTGGGTCATATTTGAAATCTTTTTCTAGTACGCCCTTTGTTCTGTAATATTTCACTAATCGCCGGATTTTGGCCTCGGTGCGGTTTAAACCTTTCCGTGCTTCTAAATCCTTCCTATTTTCTTCAAGATGTTTTCGTACAACCACTGCTTTCCGTGATAAAAACATGATGTCCTCCGGTAATTTGGGATGTAGATCATGTTCTTTAAGTATTTGCGAGACTCGTTTGCCAGTCACAATTTTGGCTAACGGAGTCCCAAACGCATCACGCAACACAAGGCCGATCTTGGACATTGATTCACCTTTTTTGCTTAATTCTACCACTTTATTTTCTACTTCTTCCGCAGAATGTGGAAACCAAGGTTGAATCTCAAGTTTAGCTGGACGTGTGGATCCAGACTTTCCTTTTTTTCGACTGTGCATTCGTGCCATTATTTTACACCAATTGTTAAAATCTACGTTTCTATCAATCTTATCGAAAGATATTATTTTAACAAATGAAGAAATGAAGCAAAAATATTAAATTTTTCGAGAAAATTAAGTTTTAGATATTTTTTAATTTTAACTTATATGGAATAATATCAAGTTCAAATTCCAATTGGAAAAAATGGGAAAAAAAATCCCAAGCTTATATTAGTCGACTGGAATTTTTCAAAAAAAGGGTATAATTTGAGGTTTATATGAATTCTAACCTTCAAATCATATTTAAACTATTTTTGGCCATATAATAACCCACTAAATCGAAAAATTTTTGTCAAAAGTGGGGGTAACTGAATTTCTTTATAAGTGGGGGTAACTGAATTTCTTTATAAGTGGGGGTTAGTGTTATTTCCTTAAGCCCTAATTTTTGCAACCTTGCATAAAATACTTTACTATTCCCATAAGATGATTTGTTATAAATCTCATCTTGAATAAAAAACTTTCCTTGTGGTTTAAGTACGCGTATCACCTCGTTAATCAATGATATTTTGTCTTTTACCTCTTTCACTTCATGAAAGACGAAATTACTCACCACTAAATCAAATTCTTCATCATCAAAAGGTAGTGCTGCTGCTGAACCTTTGATAAAACTTACCCGATTGGAGAGTCCTTCTAAATGGGCATTATTTTCACATTGTTCTTGAGAATAATCCCACCCTAATCCCCAATTATCGATGCCTACAACCTCCAATTTGGGATAATTTTGTGCAAGTTTGATTGCAAGTGCCCCAGCTCCAGTTCCAACATCAAGCGA
>CAYPTZ010000753.1:0-2386 GCA_964413395.1 uncultured archaeon
TATAGTTTGTTGTGGCCCACCCTGCGGGATTTTGCTATTTTAATCTGTTGAGCAAGTCTTGTCAAAACAAAGCTTTTTTTTTGACCCATAATATCAATTAATACCATTCCAGGATCATCCCAAGTAGTTCGAGGATATAAACTAGTAGGATTAATTTCAAAATTATACTTTAATTTTTGAGCAGCTGCAGTAATATCTTGCAATGAAGGTTTCTCAATTGCTTCTTCCAAAGATACTCTTCTTCCCAATCTAGAAGATCTGCTTTTATCGAAATATTGTGGCCAAAAAATTGTGAATCCTTTTTTTCTCATAAATCTAAATACCAATAAATAGAAAAGAAACGCAAATAAAATATTTTTCCAATTTAGATTAATTTGAATTATTCATTCTTCGTTCAAAAAAAATGATAATTATGAAAATTAGCTATTTATAATTTTATTCATAATCCATTTTTCCTCAATAAAGCTAGAGATTTTAGAAGAATCCTTTGGACCAATCCATACTTCGCAATTTAATATTTCTTCAATTGGTTCTTTAAGTCTTGCAGCCATTCCAGGAATAATCAAAATTCTATGTTTCGTCTTTTGAAAAACTTGGAATTTTTCAACAAAAAATTTTATTCGATTTTCGTTAAATTGACCTCCAGCTGTCGCACTTTCAATCCCTATTCCTTCTGTATCAACAACGACTAAAAATCCTTTTAATTTAGCGTCAATCAAATCTTGTTCCACAGGAATTTTTGTCATCCGATAATTTGAAGTTACAAATATCGGGGACCATTCATCAGGGTCATTAATAAAACATAATTCCGGCTCCACTCTTGGATATACCCGAGGATCAGTGAAAATATTTTGTCTAAAAGTCAATAATGCAAGTAAACCCCAGATTTCTGACGGATTTCTTCCCGTATGAAGAACTAATAAATTTGTATCAATAGCTTCTAACAATAATGCCATTAAGATTTCTTCATATTGTTTTCGCCATAATTTATCCGGATCATCACCCAGTTGATTTGGAGCTTTAATAAAGGGAGATATATCTTTGATTAATTCGGTATTGAATGAAATATTTTGTGACCATAATGCAGCGGGTACACCCATCATAGGATAACCTAATTTTTGAATTCCTTCATTAAAAATCATATAACGCATTTTTTGAATTTTATTGATTGATCTGATTTTTCCTCCAATTTCAAATAATATCCCAGGATCAATGACAATATTTGAAACACCATAAGCTTCTAATGAATTAATCATATTAAATATATTTTCAACAGTATTTCCATGAATTGCCAAAGGCACCTGATATTCTAATGCAATCTCAGCAAAATCATCAATATTATCTTTATTTGCACAATAAAGTAAGGGTTTTGAATTATTTATCTTATTAAGAACGATTTTTATAAGTTCAGAGTCAAAACAACATAATATTAAAGGTAAAGCAGATATTTCTGAAAGTAATTGAATGAGTGATAGATATCTATCTGGATCTTTTGACACATAGCGAACAGCTAAAGCATCCAAGCATAGATCTTGACCAATCCTAGAGATTTTCAATTTGGTTAAATAATTAATTGTTTCTTTAATATCATCAATATTAATATAATTATCATTTATTTCAACTGCTATTGCAGTTTGATTATAAAAAGTATGATTATGTCGATAAAGCACTTCTTCTCCACCAATCACACATTTCCTTGTTCTTGAAGAAAATATAATTTGTTTTTGGGGAGGTGATAATAAATATTGAATTTGTTTATAATTTTCTAATTGATCATGAAATTGCAGATGTGTACAAGATTTTAATGATATTTTTCGATCTAATATCTCTGTCGCAAACTCAAGACATGTTTCTTTACCACAATCTTGGCAATTTGATTTATCCAATAATTTATAAATTTGAAGCGGAGTTGCTCTTTTTTTCATATAATAATCCTCAAAATAGTAATTTTTAGTAATATAGCATCAAATTTATTTTTACTTTAACATAGTTCACTAATAATAAATAAAAAAAAAAATCTAAAGTAATGAAACAAATTCATTTTATTCAACCTGAATCGGAAAATAATTGAAATTTAACTAGAAGTTAATGAGAATGAAGAATTTAATGTAAAGAAATAAACTTCAGATACATTACCGAGCAATATATTTATCTACTTACCACTCTTTTCCTATAGATATCTTTCAATTGGGAAATTTTAGGCATTGCTAAACACCCTTATTCACCAATTGAAGATAATATAGAAGGATAAATGCTAAAATAAAAAAAAAATTTCTAAAGGTAAAAGGAAGTTTTTTTTTTTACTCTAAATATATATCCTTGTAGCTTAAAAGAAAAAAAGAAAGAAATTAATCATTAGCTTTACGTCCGCTCAAGTAACCACCTA